>NZ_JAHRBL010000008.1 GCF_019693445.1 Deinococcus aquaedulcis
TTGCATGTCTTAAGCACGCCGCCAGCGTTCACCCTGAGCCAGGATCAAACTCTCCAAAAAATGGTTATCAAAAGCCCGAAAGCTCCTTGATACAGTCTGATGCCTCGCTTGCGCTTGGCTTTCGCTCCAAAGGAGCTTTGTTCGCACTCCGCATGCGGAGTGCTCTTCGTGACTCTGGAGACCTCCGGGGGGAGATCCGGTCACACGACCCTGTCAGGTCGCCCTGTACGCTCTTCTTCGCCTTGTCATGCTCCCCGCCTCGCTTGAGGCTCAGAAAAGATACAGGCAATAGCTAAACTTGTCAACACCCCTCTCTTATCGCCTCGTTGGCGGTTGGATAAGAGGGGAAAATCGCACTGCAGTACGGCGTTTCGCCGTGGCCTGCCCCCGTAGGAAACAGCGCGCCCTCTCCCCTCTCCTTCCGGGCAGCGCCGCGCTTCTATACTGGGCTCTTGCACACGACCCGCCCCCCGGCCAACGGGATCAGGGCGGAAGGGAGGCACGCCCCATGCAGGAACTGCTTGAAAAGCTGGCGTCGCTCCGGGAGTACCTTTGACATTCCCGGCAAAACGCGGCGCCTGAACGAACTGGATAGAGAACTCAGCGACCCCGAACTCTGGAACGATTCCGCGCGCGCCCGCAAGGTGACGCAGGAAGCTGGCACGCTGCGCCGCGTCGTCGAGAGCTACAGCACCCTGAATTCTGATGCCCAGGGCCTCTCGGAGATGCTGGAAATGGCCAGCCCCGAAGAGCGCGAGATGCTGCTGGAAGAACAGCAGTCCATTGAGGCGCGGGTAGACGAGCTGTACAAGGAAACGCTCTTCACCATGAAGCATTCCGACACCGCCGCCATTGTGCGAGTGAAAAGCGGTGCGGGCGGCACCGAGTCCATGGACTGGGCCGGCATGCTCTCGCGCATGTACATGCGCTGGGCCGAGCGCCGGGGCTTCAAGGTTGAGATGATTGACCAGGTGGACGGCGATCAGGCCGGGGTGGTCAGCAGCGAATTCATCATCCGGGGTGAAAAGGCGTTCGGGATGATGGCGCCGGAACACGGCGTGCACCGCCTCGTGCGCGTCTCTCCCTTTGACTCCAACAACCGCCGCCATACCTCGTTCGCCTCAGTGGATGTGGTGCCCGAGGTGCCGGAGGAAGAGATCAACATTCACATTCCCGACTCCGACCTGCGGCGGGACGTGTTCCGCTCACAGGGGGCAGGCGGACAGGGCGTGAACACCACCGACTCGGCCGTACGCCTGACCCACTTGCCCACCGGGATTGCCGTGGCCTCACAGCAGACGCGTTCTCAGATCAAGAACCACGAGATCGCCCTGCAGATCCTTAAGCAGCGCCTCTATGACATCGAGATGCGCAAGCGCGAGGAAGAGGAAGCCAAGGCGCGCGGCGAGCAGAAGAAGATTGAATGGGGCTCGCAGATCCGGTCTTACGTGCTGGATAAACAGTACATCAAGGACCACCGCACCGGCGTCATGAAGCACAACCCCGATGACGTGCTGGACGGCGATCTGGCCGACCTGCAGTGGGCAGGCCTGGAATGGCTGGCCGGCAAACGGGTGGCCGAGGAAGCGGGCGACGACGAATAACGCGGCCCAAAGCAGCAGGCCCCGGTCACGCAGGGCGCTCGTCAGACGGGCGCCCTTTGCGCTAAGGTGCAGCAGACGAGCCTACAGGCCAACGGAGTGCCCCAACCCCATGTCTGAAGACCGCACCATTCCTGGCTACACCCTGCACCGTGTGATCGGGCGCGGGAATACCTCGCTGGTGTGGCTGGCCACCGACGCGCGCAAGAAGGAAGTGGCCCTCAAGGTGCCACTGCCCGAAACGCTGCGCGTGCAGGAGGCCGCCGAGCGCTTTGGCAACGAGGTGAGGCTGACGCTAAAGTTTCGCCACCCCCACATCGTGTCGGGGTACGCGGGCACGCCGTTTGGGGCCAAGGCCTTTCTGGCCATTCCCTATTACCCGCGCGGCGCCCTGAGTGACCTGCTGCCCCAGTTGCCCGGCGGCGTTCTGCCATTGCCCGAGGCCCTGCGGGTGCTGGCCGACGTGGCCTCAGCCCTAACCTACCTGCACCACCAGGGCGCCGTGCACCAGGACGTGAAGCCCCAGAACGTGTACGTGAACGAGGAAGGCCGCGCGGCGCTGGCGGACCTGGGCAGCGCCTATTTCACCGCGCAGGGCGGCCAGACCAGCGGCAGCCCCTTTTACATGTCCCCCGAGGTCTACCACGGCGAGAGTAGCAGCGCCGCCAGCGACGTATACAGCCTGGGCGTCATGATGTACGAGTTGCTGAGCGGTGAGCGTCCCTACCACGGCAACACCTACGAAGAGCTGATGGTGGCCCACCTGACCCGCTTTCCGCCGCCGCTGCTGAGCCTGAACCCCAGTGTGTCGCGCCGGGTGGCCCGGCTGGCCGAACTGGCCCTGGCCAAGCGCCCCCATGACCGCCCCACCGCCGACGCCATTCGCCGCGCCCTATTGAGCGCCCTGGGCGAAACCCCTGCCGACGAGGTCTACGAGGACCCTGATCAGGAGAAGGAGGCGGCCCCGGTGCCCGCCCGGCAGATGGGCCGCCACGGTCCGCAACCGGAGGCGCGCCCCCAGGTCTCGGAAGCGGCGTCTGCCCCAGAGGCCCCGAACAAGGAAAGCCGCTGGAGCCTGTTCAAGCGCCGCAAATAACGCGGATTACAGCGTGACGTGCACCTCGAAGCGTCCGGTGCGGGACTGGTACCCCAGGCGCTGATTCACCGCCAGCATGGGTGCATTGCCCGAATGGTTGTTGGTGCGCAGCAGGGGAAGGCCGGCGGCCTGGGCGCGGGCAATCACATGCAGTTTCAACGGCAGGGCCAGCCCGCGCCCCCGCGCTTCGGGGACCACGGCCGTCAGGCTGTTGTAGCCGAAGTTCTGGCGCTGAAAGCTTTCCAGGATGGAGGTGCCCAGCCACTCGCCCTGCGGGCCCACCGCCAGCACCCACCAGTCGGGGCGCGGGGACGCCTCCAATCGGAGCAGCCGGCGCACCTCGGCCAGGGGCCAGCGGGGATGGCTGCGCAGGTCGGGTGTTTCGGTCAGGCGGTCGGCCACGAAGTTCAGAAACCGCTCGATATCCTCGTCGCCCGCCCCCTCAAGGTCGGTGAAGGTCACCCCCTGCGCGGCGGCCCGCTCCAAGCTGGATTCAAACGGCGCCGCGTCAAAGGCGGTGAGGTCCAGCTCGGAGGCGAAGCGGTGCACCTTCACCACCGCGCCGCGCCGCGTCCCCCAGGCCAGTGAACCGGGATCATCGTCCGCCACGTCCAGCGTCAGGCCGCTGGCCTGGGCTTCGCGCCCCGCTTGTACGGCGTCGGCCCACAGCTGCTTCCCAGCGCCCTGCTGCCGGAAACGGGGGTCCACGACCACCTGGGCTTGCAGAAAACCAGGCGGCGCAAACGCAAAGGTCTGAAGCTGCGAGGCGCCCACCGCCTCACCAGCCGCGTTCACCAGCAGGCGGCGGCGCAGCGTGTGTGCGGGATCGCGCCGGGCATCCGTCGCCTGAATGCCCTCGGCCGTGACCCCGGGGCGGCTGAGGGACCACAGCGCGGCCAGGGCCGGAAAGTCCTTTGGCGTGACTGGCCGCAGGGTCCAGTCCGGGTTCACAGCAGGGCTTTGACCAGCTGACGAATGGCCCCCAGGTGGTAGGCCACATGCGCCACGCCGCCGGCCAGGCCCCCGGTGGCGTCTCCGGTCACGGGCTGGTCCTGCTGGGTATGGGTGAACGCCACCAGGGCGTCGTAGGCGGCGCGCACCCGCCGGCGCTGCTCGGCCCAGCCCGCCTCGTCCACGGCGCGCGGCTGAAAGCTGCCCTGCCAGTCAAAGGGCCCCCGGTCGCCGTCGCGTTCCCAGCGCACGATCACTTCCATGTGAAAGGCCGTGTGGGCGGTGTGGGCTGCCACCGTGGTGCCCAGCACCTCGCGGCTGGCCTGCTCGGCGCTGAGGGCCTCCAGGGTGGCGAGCAGGCCGTGGTTGCCGCTGCCATCGGCGGCCGTGCTGTCCAGAAAGGCAGTGGGCTTGCCCGGCTGCCCGCCTTCAACGGTTTCGCGCAGGATGTCGAGAATGCCGTCCAGAGGGTGTTGGGGCGAGGGGAGAGAAGGCGCAGCAGCATCGGTCATGCCCCAGGGTACGCGCTGCCCGGGGCCTGGGCCTATCCGCCGCGCGGCTCTGGTCAGGGCGCGGCCCGTCTGGTATGCTTGCCAATTGCGCTGCCCGGCGAGGCCCGAGCCTGCCCAGAGCGGCGACAAAGGAGGTGAACTATGAACCAGTACGACCTGAACCTGATCCTGAACCCCAACCTCAGCGCCGAACAGGTGGGCATCGAGAAGGAATACATCGAGAGCACCCTGAAGGGCGCGGGCGCGGAAATCAGCACCCTGGACGAGCTCGGCAATCGCCGCCTCGCCTACGCCGTGAACAAGGACCGCGAGGGCTACTACCTGATGTACACCATCAAGGCCGCCGGCAACCCCGAAAAGGACATCGCCAGCACCCTGCGTCTGCGTGACCATGTGCGCCGCGTCCTGGTGGTCAAGGACCGCCCGGAATGGAAGACCAAGAAGGCCTGATCTTTTTACGCCGTTGACGTAAAAGGTCAGGTTTGTTATCGTATGGTCAACCCGCAAGGGCCAAGACGCCAGCTTGTTTTTCGACCCCAGTACTTTCGCCAGCAACCAAGGAGACCCTGTTATGGCCCGAGGCATGAACCACGTTTACCTGATCGGCGCACTCGCCCGTGATCCCGAACTGCGCTACACCCCCAGCGGCACCGCCGTATTTGAAGCCACCGTGGCCGGTGAAGACCACATTGTGGGCAACGACGGCCGCGAGCGCAAACTCCCCTGGTACCACCGCGTGTCCATTCTGGGCAAGCCTGCCGAGTGGCAGGCCGAGCGCAACCTGAAAGGCGGCGACGCCGTGATGGTGGAAGGCAGCCTGGAATACAGCCAGTGGGAAGCGCCCGAGGGCGGCAAACGCAGCATGGTGCGCGTCAAAGCGCTGCGCATGGAGCAGTTGGGCACCCAGCCCGAACTGGTCCAGGACGCCGGAGGCGGCGTTCGCATGGGCAGCGGCATGAACGAAGTGGTCCTGATCGGGAATGTCACCCGTGACCCCGAACTGCGCTATACCCCCGCCGGCGACGCGGTGCTCGGACTCGGCCTGGCCGTGAACGAGACCTGGAATGACCGTCAGGGGCAGAAGCAGGAAAAGACCCACTGGATTGACGTGACGCTGTGGCGTGAACTGGCCGAGAGCATGAAAGACCTGCGCAAGGGCGACCCTGTGCTGGTGCGCGGCCGACTGGTAAACGAAGCGTGGACCGACCGCGATGGCAACAAGCGCAACTCCACCAAAGTAGAGGCGACGCGAGTCGAAGCCCTGTCCCGAGGCGCGGCCAGCCCCAATTCCGGGTATGCCGCAGCCACCCCCGCCGGACCTCGCACGCAGACCGCGAGCAGTGCGGCGCGCCCGCAGAGCACTGGGTACAGCCAGCGCCCCGCAGCGAACACGGGGAACCGTTCGGGCGGCTTGGATATTGATCAAGGTCTCGACGACTTCCCGCCGGACGAGGAAGACCTGCCGTTTTGAGGCGCGCCTGACGGCGTGAGGTCTAAGGGTCCAAGAGTCAAAGGGTCTAAGAAAAAACCATCTCTGTCTTTTCTAGACTCTTCGACCTCTCGACCCTTAGACCGCCGCGCAGCGGCACCCCTCCTTCCCGGCGGCTTTAGAGGAATCCCCACATGACCCAGGCAAACAACGCCGAGCGCAAGCCGCGCGGCAAGGGGCCCAAGCGCCCCCGCAAGCCCAAGGTGGACCCGTTCTCGATTGGAGAGCTGGAAATCACCGATTACAAAGACGTGAAGATGCTGCGCCGGTTCGTTTCGGACACCGGCAAGATCCTCCCCCGCCGCCGCACCGGCCTCTCGGCCAAGCACCAGCGCCGCATTGCGCAGACGATCAAGATCGCCCGCCAGCTGGCCCTGCTGCCCTACACCGAGAAACTGGTCCGGAAGTAAGGAGACGCGTCATGCAAGTCATTCTTCTGGAACCCGGCAAGCTGGGTAAAACCGGCGACATCGTGAATGTCAAAGACGGCTACGCCCGTAACTGGCTGATTCCCCAGGGCATCGCCGCGCCCGCCACCAGCTCGAACATGAAGAGCCTGGAAGCCCGCGTGCGCGCCCGCCAGAAAGTGCAGGCCGCCGAGAAGGCCAGCGCCGAGGACCTCGCCAGCCGCCTGAACGGCGTCGCGGTGGAACTCAGCGTGCGCGCTGGCGAAGGCAAGATCTACGGCGCCGTGACCCATGCCGACGTGGCTGGCGCCCTGGACAAGCTGGGCTTTGACGTGGACAAGCGCCGCATCGACATGCCGAAGACCGTCAAGGAAATCGGCGAGTACGACATCGCCTACCGCGCCCACCCCGAAGTCACCATCCCCATGAAGCTCGTGGTGCACGCCACGAAGTAAAGACTTCTCTGTCTTTGACCCCCGCTGAAGAGGCGGGGGTTTTTTACTGTGGGCCCTGTTCAAGCCACTGATCAAGCCAGTGGCCGACCAAGGCGGGCAGTTCTGCCGCTGGTACCCGGGCCAGTTCGGCCAAGGTGTTGCCCCGCGCCAGCCAAGCCCCCACCAGCCACCAGCCCAGCGCGTAGGCGGTGCGTTCCAGGCCCAGTGTGGGGTGCGGTTGCAAGAACCTCAGCAGCGTCTCGTCGTCGTCACTGGCCAGCAGTGACCGGGCATCGGCCAGCAGCTCGGCTTGATGGCGCTCGCAGGCCTGCAGCCAGCTGGGTTCGCCCACCTGAAGGTCAAGGGCCACTTCGGGGTGCAGGGCCGCGACCGTGCGGCAGGCCAGCCCTTCTTCCACGATGAGGGCCGCCAGGGGCCGCCGCCACTCCCCGGCACCGCCACTCAGCGAGTGATGAAAGAGGTGGGTCAGTTCATGGGTCAGGATGGGTGCGGCCCAGCTGGCTGGCATCTCCACTGGCATGCACAGCGAGTCTCCGGCCACGAACGCATTGCCCTGAAAATCGCCCACGAAGGTGACGAGGCGGTAGGGCGGCGTACCCGTCCCAAAGAGGGCCTCCAGCCGCCTACTGGCGGCGCTGGCCTGCTGGCTCAGCCGCTGCACCTCACCGTCCAGGGCAGCAGGCAGGGTCGCGTACCGGTCCCAGGCGCCGTCCAGCAGCCGCCGCGCTGCTGCCTGCCCTTCAGGCGTTGGTGGCACCGCTGCAAACCCGTAATGCTCCCTCCACAGGGCCCACCGGTCCCCGGGGGTCTGGTGCTGCGCGAGGGCATAGAAGGTCTGAAAACGTGGCGTGAGGTCCAGCAGTTCCGGCATGGGCTCAGGGTGCCGTATGGGCTACTCGCCGCGTAAGCTCTGGGTGTGAGTAGCGTCCTGACCGTCACCGAGCCGGCCGCCGTGCGCCTGTTGCTGCGCGGGCGCTCCCGTCAGGTCCTGGGGGGCTTTCTGGGCATGGAGCGCCCTGTAACGCCGGTGGCACGGCAATTGGGGCTGAGTGTGCAGGCCACCCACCGAGAAGTGCAGCGGCTGCTGGCCGCCGGTTTGCTGCGGCGTGGCGCCCGGGTACCCCGCTCTGGGCGGGCCATCCAGCAGTACGTGGCCCCGGCGACTGCATTCTTCGTGCCGTTCAGTACTACCCCAGCGGCCAGTCTGGGGGAACTGGGTCTGGACCGCCACCGCCGGTACGACGCGCTGCTACAGGACGCCACCCAGGCCACCTTTGAACGCCTGCACCGCGAGCAGGGAGGCGGCCGCGAATGGGGCCTGCGCCTGTATCTGGACGCCGACGGGCAGGTGCAGGCCGACCACTGTTACGAGGGGGCTGCCCTGGTGGGCGCGGCGCAGCAGTACCAGGGCCCACTGGGGCTGCTGGTGGAGACCCGGTCGGCGCTGTGGCTGACCCCGGAAGAGGCCCGCGAAGCCCAGCTGGCCCTGATCAGCCTGCTGCAGGGGTTGTCTGCCCAGAGTGAGCGGCACCAGCAGCGCGGCACAGGTCATGCCTTTTTGCTGCGCCTGGGTCTGGTGGAGGTGGCGGCGCAAGACGCCCGGGCCCTGTAAACGCCCTCTCTCCCCTGGCGGACCTTTGGAGCTACACTGCGTGGCGAACGTCCCTTCCAAAGTTCAGCCACGGCAGGCGGCGTTCGCTATTTCATCACCCTATGCGGGGCGCGGCCGGCCAGAGGCCCACGCGCCCCATGCAACACACCGAAAGGAGCGCATCATGACGATCATCTGGGTCATCGTGGCGCTGCTGCTCGGGTTGGTCGGGGGCTTTCTGGGCGGACAGACACGCGGCGCGCGCAGGCGGGCCGAGGTAGATGACCGACTTCAGCAAGAAGCCCTGCAGGAAGCGCAGCGCATCCGCGCGCAGGCCGAAGAGGCCGCGCAGGCGCTGCGGGCAGAGGCCGACCAGGCCCGGCAGGAAGCCACGCGACGAACGCAGGAAGCCGCGCAGCGCGAGCAGCAGCTCTCGCACCAGAGTGCCCAGCTGGACGCCCAGCGCGAACAGGTGCTCGGGCTGCGCACCCAGCTGGACGCCGAGCGCGCCCAGACCAAGCAGGAGGTGGCCCGCGAACGCGAGGCCCTAGCCACCGACCGGCAGGAAACCCGGCGCGAACGCGAGGAACTCAAGCGCGAGATTGAGCGCCTCAACCGCCGCGCTGAGCAACTCGACGCCCGGGGCGAGAAACTGGACGCCCTGGAAGAGCGCCTCGAGGACCGCAGCCGCGCCCTGGGCACCCAGGAAGCCGAACTGGCCGAGCGCGGGCGGCTGGCCGACCGGCGGCTGTACGAGGTGGCGAACCTGTCCCCCGAAGCGGCCCGCGCCGAGATTCTGGACCGGCTGGACGCCGAACTGGAAGAAGAAAAGGCCATCCGGGTCAAGGCCATGCAGGAGCGCGCTGCGGCGGAGGCGCGGCGCACCGCGCGCCACGTCATTGCCCAGGCCATCCAGCGCAGCGCTTCGGAAACGAGCGCTGCGCTCAGCGTTTCGGTGGTGCCCATTCCCAACGACGCCATGAAGGGCCGCCTGATTGGCCGCGAGGGGCGCAACATCCGCGCCTTTGAGGCCCTCACCGGCGTGGACCTGATCATTGACGACACGCCCGAAGCCGTGATTCTCTCCAGCTTCAACCCGGTGCGCCGCGAGGTGGCCCGCCATGTGCTCGACGCCCTGGTGGCCGACGGCCGCATTCACCCCACGCGCATTGAGGAGATGGTCCACAAGGCGCAGGACGAGATGAAGACCTACATGCACACCCAGGGCGAGGAAGCCGCCATTGAGGCGGGTGTGGTGGGCATCAAGCCGGGGCTGGTGCAGCTGCTGGGCCGCATGTACTTCCGCACCAGCTACGGCCAGAACGTCCTGAAACACTCTATTCAGGTGGCGCACCTGACCGGCATCATGGCTGACGAACTGGGTCTGGACGCCGCCCTGGCCCGCCGCGCCGGCCTGATGCACGACGTGGGCAAGAGCATTGACCGCGAGATTGACGGCACACACGTGGAAATCGGCATCAACCTCGCCAAGCGCTTTGGCGAGCCGCCCGAAGTGATTGACGCCATTGCCCACCACCACGACCCCGAAAACGGCGAAACGCTGTACTCGGTGCTGGTGGCCGCCGCCGACGCCATCAGCGCGGCCCGCCCCGGCGCACGGCGCGAGGAACTCGAATCCTACGTGCGCCGCCTGGAACAGCTGGAGCAGATCGCGGTGTCCTTTCCCGGTGTGCAGCAGGCCTACGCCATTCAGGCCGGGCGCGAGGTGCGCGTGATCGTGCAGCCCGAGAAGGTTACCGACGCCCAGGCCACCCTGCTGGCCCGTGAAATCGCCGGCCGGGTGGAGCAGGACATGGAATACCCGGGGCAGGTGCAGGTGACCGTGGTGCGCGAAAGCCGTGCAGTGGAAGTGGCGAGGTAGGGGAAGCGGGAGGCGGGGAGCGGTGCGCGGGAAGAGGCGCCTGCTCCCCCTTCTTTTTCGGCGTGGAGCATGGACTTGTGCCGAGCCATACGTAGAGGTTGACCTGGGCTGGGTTGCGGGCTCTCTTGGGCACAGGCCAGGAACCAGCAGGGGCTGGCCCACTCTGACCACCTGCCGGGGTATACAACACGCCCTGCAGCCATCGTCCGAATCACACGTTCCAGACGTAATTTTCTCAACCTATCGGCTGAGCTTGACCGGCCATGCATACCGCGCTATCTTATTTCCATCACCGCCGAAGAAGGCGGCTTTTTTATTGCCTCTCGGTTAGGGTGGGTTCTCTCAGGTGAAGGCCAGCGACCAGCGACGGCGGTGGCCCCCCTCTGGTGGCGTTCAGACCGTGGAGCTATGCACCACCCTACGGACAGAGTGCTCAAATCACACGTCCCGGACGCGATTTTCTAAACCCATTGGCTGGGCTTGACTGGCCCTGCATACCGCGCTATCTTATTTTTATCACCGCCGAAGAAGGCGGGTTTTTTGTTTTAGGGCCCATTCAACCACGCCCAAGCGGCTTCGGCCACCTCCAGCTCGGTCTGGGCCACGCGGCCTGGGGCGGCCAGCGGGGTCAGGCGGCGGAGGTCGGCCTGCACCTGGGCGCGCAACAGGGGGTCACGGCCGCGCAGCAGGCCCGGGCCGTAGCGCAGGGCCGCTTCGTCAGGCAGATCCGCGTAGGTGGGATCAGGGCCGGGCGCCCGGTCCAGGCGCAGCACCGGGTAGGCCCAGTAGCCAGGGATGAGCAGATCGGCGCGCAGATGATAGCCGGCGCCCCGGGCCCAGCGGCGCAGGGACTCGGCGCTGTCGTTGGGCTGTAGCACCAGGGTGGGCGGCAGGCGCGCCGGCTCGCGCCGCAGCATCCCCAGGATGGTGAAGGCGCCCATGCCGGTGACACTGGCGCTGTTCACCTCGCCCGGGGCCAGGGGGGCAAAGCCGTCGCCCGCGCGCACTTCCAGCTTGCCCGCCAGCCCGGCGCGCGCCACGTTCTGCCGGGCGTGG
The DNA here is from genome assembly GCF_019693445.1 of Deinococcus aquaedulcis. Taxonomy (NCBI): domain Bacteria; kingdom Thermotogati; phylum Deinococcota; class Deinococci; order Deinococcales; family Deinococcaceae; genus Deinococcus; species Deinococcus aquaedulcis. The sequence continues at coordinate 11,041 of NZ_JAHRBL010000008.1, forward strand.
GCCAGGGGCCCGGGGTTCAGTTCCACGATCACGCCGCGCCCAATTCGGCCTGCGCGCAGCAGCCGGATCGGCAGCTTGGCATGGTCGCTGCCGATATCGGCATGGGTATCGGCGCGCACCAGCGCCAGCACGGCTTCCAGGCGGGCGTCCAGCGCAGGCCCCTCAAGCCGCGTCATCCGGCTCCTCGGGGGGCAGGGCGGGGCTGCGGCCCTGCCGGGTCAGGATGACGGAATAGGCGCCCACCGCCAGAATGACGGCCGAGATCGCCAGGCCGTAGCCCAGGATGTCAGGCCCCGTCCATTTCAGAGCCACACTGAAGAAATTCACGCCCAGCGCCAGAATCACGATGCCAATCAGCTTCTGCTTCAGGTCGTCAAAGGAATCAATGTGCAGCCAGGGCGGCACGTTCTGCAGCCGGCCCACGAACAGCGCCTGCAAGCCGAACGAGATGATCAGCAGCGCCATACCGATCAAGAGGGTGTCGGCCTGCTCCACGGCGGCCACGATCAGGCGCTTGGTGGTGTCGGGCTGGCCCAGTTCGGCAAAGGCCGCGCGAATCGTCACGTAGGCCTGGGCAATGGCCGCCACGAACAGCGCCAGACTGAAGGCAAAGGAACTCAGCACCCCCAGTTCCACGATCAGCCGCGCAAAGCCAAAGGCGCCCGCCAGCGTGAGGCGGCGCGCAGAACCCAGCCGGGCCGGGGGCCGGGCTTTCATGCTGGCCCGCCGGGGGGCAGGGGCCGCACCTCGTCTCCTTCGCGGATCCGGCCGCCGCGAATCACCCGGGCGGTCAGGCCACCGTGCCCGCGCACGGCGTTGTACCCACCCTCGCCCAGCGTTTCCTCCATGCGCGAGCACGGATGGCACTCGCCGGTGCCTTCCAGCACCACCTCGCCAATCTGAAAACGGGCGTCTTTGAGGGCCAGCAGCGGCAGGCCGCTGACCACCACGTTGCGCCGCAGCAGGTCTGGGGTAACTTCGGCGCGGCCACACAGCGCCGCGATCACCGGCAGGTGCTCGGCCTGGATCAGTGTGACCTGCCGCCGCCCGGGGCCACCGGGCACCGGGGTCGCCGCGCCCGGCTGGGCCACTTCTCCCACCTCGCCGGTCAGGGCGGTCAGGCGGGGCGGGGCCTGCTTGCCGTGGTCACCGATCAGGCCCACCAGCGGATGGGCCTCCACCTCGGCGCAGCGCACCACTGGCGCCCGGCGGGCAGGGCGCAGGCCAATCCACTCCACCCGCCCGGGGCGCACAAAGGTGGCGCGCAGTTCGTGGATGGTCTTCACGCCCCGCATGCTACCTGCACAGGCCTGGGCCCGGCCGGGGGCGGCTTTGCTATGCTGCGGGGCATGAGGCGCCCGACCCGACGTGCGTATCCGCCCCGCCGCGAGGTGGGGGTCAGGTAGCCTGAAATCCAACCCCGAAGCGGCGAACTTGTGACGAGTTCGCCGCTCTTTCCTTGGGAGTGCCTATGAACGAAATTCGGCGGAATGTACCGGTAGACGAGCAACTGCAGATCCTGAGGCGCGGCGTGGTGGACCTGGTGTCCGAAGACGACCTGCGCCGCAAGCTGGACAAGGGCGCGCCCCTGCGCGTGAAGCTGGGCGCCGATCCCACCCGCCCGGACCTGCACCTGGGCCACGCGGTCATTCTGCGCAAGATGCGGCAGTTTCAGGACCTGGGCCACAAGGTGATCATGCTGATTGGCGACTTTACCGCCATGATCGGCGACCCCAGCGGCAAGAGCAAAACCCGCCCCCCCCTGACCCTGGAGCAGACCCGCCAGAACGCGGGCAGCTACTTGGAACAGTGCCGCTTGATCCTGCGCGATGACCCCGAGGTGCTGGAAATCCGCTACAACGGCGAGTGGCTGGAACCCATGGGCTACGCCGACGTGATCCGGCTGGCCAGCCGCTACACGGTGGCGCGCATCATGGAGCGCGACGACTTCAAAAAGCGCTTTGAAGGTGGCGTGCCCATCGCCATGCACGAACTGCTCTACCCGCTGACCCAGGGCTACGATTCGGTGGCGCTGGAAGCCGATGTGGAACTGGGCGGCACGGATCAGCTGTTCAACAACCTCGTGGGCCGGGCGTTGCAGCGCGACTACGCCCAGGAGCCCCAGGTGGTCATGACGCTGCCGCTGCTGGTGGGCCTGGACGGCGCAGAGAAGATGTCCAAGAGCCTGGACAACTACATTGGCCTCACCGACGAGCCGCACGCCATGTTCGCGGGGCTGATGAAGGTGCCCGATCCCCTGCTGGACAATTACTTCACCCTGCTGACCGACCTGAGCCGCGAGCGCATTGATGAGCTGCTGGCCGGGCACCCGGTGGCCGCCCACCGCGAACTGGCCCGCGAAGTGGTGCGCGCCCTTCACCCTGCGGCTGATCTGGACGCCGCCGAGGCGCGCTTCAAGGCGGTGGCCAAGGGTGGCATTCCCGAGAATCTCCCTGAAGTGGCTGTGCCAGTGGGCGAATTGAACGAGGAAGGCCGCATCAGCGTGGCGAAGCTGGTGGTGCTGGCCGGGCTGGAACCCAGCAACGGCGCCGCGCGCAAACTCATGCAGAACCGGGGCCTGAAGCTCAACGGCGAGCCCTTCACCGACCCCCAGGGCACCCTGACCCGGGACCAGCTGTCGGCCGAGGGCGGCGCGGTGCTTCAGAAGGGCAAGGATAAGTTCGCGCGTCTGCGCCTGGGGTCCTAGGCCACCCAGAACCTTCACGGGCCCTTCATGACCCTCCTGTGGGCTTGCAGAGATCAAGCCCCAAGAGCCAGCCAACACAAAGTTATGCACAGGGCGCTGTGGACAACCCACTAAAGCTGTGGACAACGCCCTGCACGCACAAAAGGCTGTGGACAACCCAATACTTATCCACAGGTACAGTGTGGAAAAACCCCGTGCCTGTGGATAAAAAATTGACGCCCAGCTGACACAGAGAACCCGGTAGAACTGCTGAGCGTTGGTATTCAGGCCCGGCAGTGGCGCCAACAGAACGGAGGGACCGAAAAGGTCCCTCCGTTCGATTTGTACAGCCCTCAGAAGCGCAGCTGGTCTTCTCGCAGGCGCTCTACACGGAGCATGTTGGTGGTGCCGCGCACGCCGAAGGGCACGCCCGCCGTGATCACGTAGCGGTCACCCACATCGGCCAGGCGGCTGCGGCGCAGTTCGTCGTTGGCAATGCGCACCATGTCGTCGGTGTTGCGGGGGTCCTCGCTGAGCACCGGCACCACGCCCCACACCAGCGCCAGCTGGTTGCGGGTCTGCTCGTTGGGGGTCAGGGCCAGGATCGCCAGCGGGGGGCGGTTCTTGGCAATGCGCGAGGCCGCGCCGCCCGTGCTGGTAAAGGTCACAATGGCGGGTGAATCCAGCTTCTCGCCAATGTTGCAGGCCGCGTAGGCAATCGCGTCCTGGGCCAGTTCGGTGTCAATGACCAGCTGGCGCTGCAGCATCTTGTAGTGCTCGCTGTCTTCGGCCTCGTGGGCAATGCGGGCCATCATGGCCACCGATTCCACCGGGTACAGGCCCGCCGCCGACTCGGCCGAGAGCATCACGGCGTCGGTGCCGTCATAGATGGCGTTCGCCACGTCCGAGGCCTCGGCGCGGGTGGGGCGGGGCAGGTTGATCATGCTTTCCAGCATCTGGGTGGCGGTGATCACCGGCTTGCCCACTTCACGGCACAGGCGGATCAGGCGCTTCTGAATGGTGGGCACCTGCTCAGGGCGCATCTCCACGCCCAGGTCGCCGCGCGCCACCATGATGCCGTCCACTTCCTTCAGGATGTCGTCAAAGCGGTCCACGGCCTGGGGCTTTTCAATCTTGGCCATCAGCTTGGCGCGGCTGCCAAAGCGCGACAGGTAGTGCCGGGCCAGCAGCAGGTCGTCGCGCGAGCGCACGAAGCTCAGGGCCACCCAATCCACGCCCAGCTCGGCGCCGAACTCCATGTCCTGCACGTCTTTTTCAGAGAGTGCGGGCACGCTCAGGTCGGCTTCGGGCACGTTGATGCCCTTGTTGTTCTTCAGCACGCCGCCGATGACCACCTTGGTGACCACGTCGCTGCCGCGCACACTGTCCACCTGCAACGCCATGTTGCCGTCGTCCAGCAGCAGCGCCATGCCCGGCTGCACGTCATGGACGAGGCCCTTATAGGTGCTCGACACCCGCTCGGCGTCGCCCTCAATGTCGTCCATGGTGATGGTGAAGGTGTCGCCGGGGCTCAGGGTCACCGAGCCTTCCTTGAAGCGGCCCACGCGGATCTTGGGGCCCTGCAGGTCCTGCAGGATGCCAATCGCCACGCCCTTTTTCTCCGCCAGTTCGCGCACCATCTGCACCGTCTGGCGGTGGTCCTCGCGGTCACCGTGGCTGAAATTCATGCGCACCACGTTCATGCCCGCGTCAATCATGCGGCCCAGCACCTCGGGCGAGCGGCTGGCGGGACCCACGGTCGCCACGATCTTGGTGGCGCGGTCAATGTCTTTCATCTGCATGATGGAATCCTTTCCATGAGGCAAGGGGGACCGGGCGGCGGAGACTGTCCCCCACCGCCCGGCCACAGGACTTAGCGCAGCGCCTTGCGGCCCGGATACACCGCGCGCTCACCCAGGCTGTCTTCGATGCGCAGCAGCTGGTTGTACTTGGCAATGCGGTCTGAGCGGCTGGCCGACCCCGTCTTGATCTGGCCCGCGTTGGTCGCCACCGCCAGATCGGCGATGAAGTTGTCCTCGGACTCGCCGCTGCGGTGCGAGATCACGGTGCCGTAGTGGTGACGCTTGGCCAGCTCAATGGCGTCCATGCTCTCGGTCAGGCTGCCAATCTGGTTCACCTTCACCAGAATCGCGTTGCCCACCTTCGTATCAATGCCGCGCTGCAACCGCTCGGGGTTGGTCACGAACAGGTCGTCGCCCACCAACTGCACCCGGTCGCCAATCTTGGCGGTCAGGGCGGCCCAGCCGTCCCAGTCGTCTTCGGCCAGGCCGTCCTCGATGCTGACGATGGGGTAACGGCTGGCCCAGTCGGCCCAGAAGTCCACCATCTCGGCCGTCGAGAGCACGCGGCCCTCGCTTTCGAGGTGGTACTGGCCGTCCTTGTACAGCTCGGTCACAGCGGGGTCCAGGGCGATGGCGATGTCCTTGCCGGGCTCGTAGCCGGCCTTCTCAATGGCCTCCAGCAGCACGTCCAGCGCTTCCTCGTTGCTCTTCAGGTCGGGGGCAAAGCCGCCCTCGTCGCCCACGTTGGTGTTGTAGCCCTTGCTGGCCAGCACCTTTTTCAGGGTGTGGAAGGTTTCGGCGCCGTAGCGCAGCGCCTCGCGGAAGCTGGGCGCGCCTACAGGCATCACCATGAACTCCTGAAAGTCCACAGAGTTGTCGGCGTGCGCCCCACCGTTGATCAGGTTCATCATCGGCACGGGCAGGGTCTTGGCGTTGCTGCCGCCCAGGTAGCGGTACAGGGGAATATTCAGCTCGGCCGCCGCCGCGCGGGCCGTGGCGAGGCTGACGGCCAGGATGGCGTTGCCGCCCAGCTTGCCCTTGTTGGGGGTGCCGTCCACGGCCATCAGGGCGGCGTCAATGGCGGCCTGCTCGCTGGCGTCCAGGCCTACGATGGCCGGGCCCAGGGCTTCATTCACGTTGCCCACGGCCTGCTGCACGCCCTTGCCCAGGTAGCGGGCGCCGCCGTCGCGCAGTTCCAGCGCCTCGTGGGTGCCGGTGCTGGCGCCGCTGGGCACAATGGCGCGGCCAGAGAGACCGCTGTCGAGGTGAACTTCAGCTTCCACGGTGGGGTTGCCGCGCGAGTCCAGGACTTCACGGGCGAGCACTTTCTGAATCTTCATTCCTGTTTTCCTCCCCAAATTCACGGCCCTTCCGCCGGGCGAAAGGTGTACTTCAGACACTATAAGCGGGGGCGGGGCAGGGCGGGTGCACCCGGTCTAACGTCCGCAAGGCTCTGGCCCACGCCGCCCCGGAAAGGGCCCTTAAACGCGCAGCGTGACCATCACGGCCATATAGCCCCCGCCCCCGGCCGCGCGGAAGATCGCGGGGCTGGTGGAGCCGGAGAACAGCAACTCGGCTTCGCCTTCGATAGGGCCTAGGGCGTCCAGCACATGCCGGGCGTTGAAAGCGAGGCTCATGGCGGGTTCGGTACCGCCCTGCACCACATCCAGGGTGTCCTGGGCGCGGCCGTAATCGCCTTCGGCGGCCAGGCGCAGTTTGCCTTCAGAAACCAGGAATTCCACGCGGTTGTTGGCATTCTTGTCGGCCAGCACGGCCACGCGGTTCACGGCTTCCTTCAAGGCGGTGGCGGGCAGGGTGACCTGCAGCTTGATCTCCTTGGGAATCACGCGCTCGTAATCCGGGAAGTCGCCGTCCAGCAGCTTCAGGTTCATGCGCACGCGGTCGGTGGTCACGCTCAGCAGGCCCTCACCGTAGGTGAAACGGGCCTCGCCGTCCTTGAGGACCCGGATCAGTTCATCCACGCTGCGCGCCGGAATGATCAGGTTGCGGCCGTCGCCACTGGCCGGGAAGTCGCGGATGGCCACCCGGTAGCCGTCAGAGGCCACCACGCGCGCGCCCTCGGGGCGGTGCTCCAGCTTGATTCCCCGGAAGACCGCCTGAAAGGCCTCGTTGCTGGCGGCGTAGCGCACGCTGGCAAAGGCGCGGGCTAGTTCGCCGGAGTCCAGGCTCACGTCGGCCTGGGCCGGGAAGCTCAGGGGCGGGTAAGCGTCAATGTCGCCGGTCTGGAGCTTGAAGTCCGAGCCGCCCGAGCGCACCGACAGTTCCTGTCCGCTGAGTTCCAGTTCCACCAGTTCGCCGCCCAGGTTGCGCACGATCTGCGCGAACAGGTGGGCGGGCACCACGAAGTTCTGCGGCGCTTTGACCTCCGCAGGCACAAAGCACGAGAGGTCAATTTCGAGGTTGGTGCCGCTGAGGGTCAGACCGGCTTCGCTGGCCTCCACCTTCAGGGACGTGAGCAGGGGGTTGCTGCTGCGGCTGGGGATCACCCGCTCCAGCAGGCCCAGGCCTTCGCTCAGGATTTTCTTGGTGACGTGTACGTTCATGCCTTGCCTCACTGTCTGGTCCCTATCTTTTTCCTGTTTTTAAACTTAAAAAAGATAGTAGTAGTAGTAATAGGGCCTGTGGAAACTGTGGAAAAGTACCCTACGCGGGCGCCCAGCGCAGGTTTGCCCTGTGGACAAAAATGTGGATAACTGGCCCTTTCCTGTGGAAAACCTGTGGATAACTTTGGGGGTTATCCACACCCCTCCCAGGGGTCCGACTTTTCCACAAAGTTATCCACAGAAAAATCGGGGTTATCCACAGCTTATCCACAGGTTTTTCCACAGCTTGTGAAACTGTGCACACCGTTTTGGAACGCATTTTGGAACATATTCTGAATTCAGCAAAACGGCTATCTATCATTATGCTTCAGCCTCGTCGTCATCCAGGCCTTGCATCCGGCGGCGCAGGGTATCGACCGAGGCGGTCAGCTCGGCGTCCTTGCCCAGGGCCTCGGTGACCTTGCTGATGGCGTGCATGACGGTGGAGTGGTCCCGGCCGAAAAACTGGCCGATTTCGGGCAACGAGTGATCCGTCAGTTCGCGGATCAGGTACTGGGCCACCTGCCGGGCCGTGACCACCTCGCGCACGCGCCCGGCGCCGCGAATCACCTCGGCGGGCATGTTGTAGTGCGTGGCCACCTGCCGCAGCACGTCCATCATCTCCACCTTGACTTCCTGGGGTGCAAAGACGTTGCTCAGCGCCTTGGCCGCCACCGCCCGCGAGAAGGGCACATTGTTCAGGCTTGAAAAGGCCACCACCCGCATCAGCGCGCCTTCGAGTTCACGGATGTTGCTGGTGACTTGCCGGGCAATGAGCTCCAGCACCTCCTGCGGGATGTTGATGCGGTTGTGCTCGGCGTTCATCTTCAGAATCGCCACCCGCGTCTCGAATTCCGGGGACTGGATATCGGTGATCAGGCCCCACTCGAAGCGGCTGCGCAGGCGCCCTTCCAGGGTCTGGATGTCCTTGGGGGGGCGGTCGGAACTCAGGATGATCTGCTTGTGGTTCTCGTAGAGCGCATTGAAGGTGTGGAAGAACTCCTCCTGCGTGCGCTCCTTGCCGGCCAGGAACTGAATATCGTCCACCAGCAGCAGGTCCACCGAGCGGTAGCGGTTGCGAAACTGCGTCATCTTGTCGTCGCGGATGGCGTTGATCAGGTCATTCGTGAACGACTCAGTGGAGACATACTCAATGCGCTTGCCGGGAAAGCGCTCGGTCATGTAGTGGCCCACCGCGTGCATCAGGTGGGTTTTGCCTAGGCCCACATCCCCGTAGATAAAGAGGGGGTTGTATGCCTTGCCCGGCGACTCGGCCACCGCCAGGGCAGCGGCGTGTGCAAGGTTGTTGTTGGGCCCCACCACGAAGTTCTCGAAGGTGTATTTGGGATTGAGCACCTTGCGGTTTTCCGGCAGAGGCGGGGTGGGCGCGCGGCCTGCAGGTGCCGGTGGTGGCGGGCCCGGCGGCGGATCGGTGGGCAGCAGCAGGGCGTCTTGTGCGGCCGGCAGCACCTGAAAGGTCACCTGCGGATTCTGCGCGCCCAGCGAGCGCAGGGCGTCTTCGAGCAGTTCCAGGTAGTGCTTACGAAACCACTCCTGGGCGAACGAATTGCGCACGCCCAGCACCAGCGAGCCTTCCTGCACGCCCAGGTTCTTCACCGGCGCAAACCAGGTGTGGTATTCGACCTCTGAAATGTTCTTGCGGACGTACCCCAGCACGTCCGCCCAGATTTCCTGCGAGATAAGGCGCACCTCCCTTGCGGCACTCTTGATGCGCCGGCCAGCATAGCACCCGCGCTTTCGCTTCTCTCTGGAGAAAGGCTGGGAGGCTCAGTTCTCTCTTTCTCGGTGTTCGCGTAGGACTTCAGCTTCTCGCTCGGGGCTCAGGGCGTACTCCAGATGTGCCCCCGCACTCCAGGCCCGGGTGTCCTGGGCGGTGACTTCGGGCGGGGTCAGGGTCAGCCCGGCGGCCAAGGCCCGCTGGGCGCTGAGGTCCATCAGGCCGGCCTGGGGAGCGGTCTCGGGGATATACAGGGGCAGTTCGCGGAAGCCCAGCTCGGCCCGGTCCAGCGCGTCCTGGCCCAGCCACACCGGCTGGGTGATGCCCAGCACGCGGGCGAACTCCGCCCAGGTCAGGCGGGGCCCGGCGAGGTTGAACACGCCGCCAATGCCCTGCTCGATGACTTGCACGGTAAAGCGGGCCAGATCCCGTCCGTCAATCACCTGCACGTGGTCGGTGCCGTCGCCGGGCAGCAGGGTCTCCCCTCCCCTGCTCGCGCGGTCGGGCCAGTACGGGTAGCGGGCAGTGTGGTCGTAGGGCCCAGCCACGATCTGGGGACGCAGGATGGTGGCCCGCTCGCCGTAGGTGGCCTGCACGATCTGCTCGCAGGTGACCTTGAGGGGGCCGTAGGTTTCACCTGTGATTTCGGTCACGTCTTCGGCGGCAGGGGGCAGCAGCGGGTCGTCCTCGCGCACCGGGTGGCGGTCCGGCTCAGCGTAGACGCTGGCGGTGCTGATGAACACGTAGCGCTCCACCTGAGCCCGCAGCCCCTCGGCGCTGGCGCGCACCTGTCCAGGTGTATAGCCGCTGACATCCACACAGGCGGCCCAGGTGCGCCCGGCCAGAGCGGCCAACCCCGCCTCGCTGGCGTTCCGGTCACCGTGCAGGCGCTCCACCTCGGCGGGCAACTCGTCGGGGCTTTGCCCACGGGTGAGCACCGTGACCCGGTGCCCGGCCGCCAGCAACGCCAGCACGATATGCCGCCCCACAAACTTGGTGCCGCCCAGAACCAGAATGTCCATGTGGCTATCCTGTCACCTGAATGGCCCGGGGGTCGAGTGCAGTGGGTAAGTGGGCTCCCTAGCGCCGCACCCAGCGCCCACCCACCTCTTCGGTCAGGCCCAGCAGTTGGAGCAGCACCAGCGCCGTTTGCACCTCGGGGAGGGGCAGACCGGTGAGGGTCTGTAGATCGTCCAGCGTGCGCGGTTCGTGCAGCGCAGCCAGTACCCGGGCCTGTTCCGGGGGCAGGTCTGGCAGGGGGGCTGGCGGGGCGGCGCCCCAGCCCAGTTCGGTCAGGACATCGGCGGCGCTTTCGGTCAGCACGGCGCCGTCGCGCAGCAGCTGGTGGGGCCCAGCAGCGCGGGGATCACCCGCGCGGCCCGGCACGGCAAACACTGTGCGGCCACACTCCAACGCGTGCGTGGCGGTGATCAGCGAACCGGATCTGCGCTCGCCTTCTACCACCACCGTCCCGGCCGACAGCGCGGCAATCAGGCGGTTGCGTTCGGGAAAGAGGTGCTGCGCCGGGCGGGTGCCCAGCGGCGACTCGCTGACCAGGATCAGGCGCTCGGCCAGGGCCCGGTTCTCGCTGGGGTAAATCACATCTATTGCGCTGCCCAGCACCGCAATGCTGAGGCCCCCGGCCTCCACGGCCGCCCCATGTGCCGCCGTATCAATGCCCCGGGCCAATCCGCTGACCACCACCACGCCGGCCCGCGCCAGATCGGCGGCCAGCATGCGGGTAAACGCAGCGCCGTGGGGGCTGGCCGCGCGGGTGCCCACCATGCCGATGGCGCGCGGGACTTCGGGCAACTCGGGCAAGGTGCCGCGCACCCACAGCGCCGGGGGCGGATCACCCAGGGCATTGAGCGCCGCCGGGTAGCCCGGCAGGCCCCGGAACAGCAGGGTGACCCCTTCGGCCTGGGTGCGGGCCAGTTCGGTCTGGGCGCGGGTGTGGGCCTGCGCCTGGGCCCTGGCGTCCCCCAGCGCCGCCACGCTGCGGGTGTCCAGGCCCGGCACCTCGCGCAGGGCGCGGCCCGGGGCCTGCAGGGCCGCGACCGCGCTGCCGAAGTGCCGGCGCAGCCCCTCAATCCGGCGTGGGCCCAGCTGGGTGGTAAAGCGCAGGGTCAGCAGGGCCAACCGCTCATCGGTCAGGGGGGGCGGCGCGGCATCGAACAGGGTGGGGCCATTCACAGAGGGGCCAGTCACCGGGTCAGCATACGGGGCCCGGGGCGGCCCGGCAGGCGAAGTTGCCCGGGATGGGTCAGGGGGCGGCGGGAACGGGGTCTTCCTCGACTGGGTCCTCGTCCAGCGGCTCATCTTCCTCGTCGCCCAGCGCCGCGCCCGGGATGGTCAGGGTGAACAGCGCGCCGCCCTGGGCGTGGTTGGTGCCGCCCAGCTCGCCGCCGTGCAGCCGGGCAATCTGGCGGGCCACGCTGAGGCCCAGGCCGCTGCTGCCGGCGCCGCTCACGAAGGGCTCAAAGATGCGTTCGCCCAGGTCGTCGGGCAGGCCAGGGCCGCTGTCGTGGACAGTAAAGGTAACGCGCTCCGGAGTCTCCTGCAGGGTGAGGGTCACGGTGCCGGCGGGCCCCGCTGCGCGCCGGGCGTTGGCCAGCAGGTTGCGCAGCGCCTGGGTCAGCCGGTCCGGGTCGCACAGGATGCCGCCCTGCCAGTCGCCCAGGAACGTGGTGCCGGGCACCAGCCGGTCCAGGCGACCCTGCAGCGTGCGCGCCGGAATGTAGTGCCACGCCAGCTTCAGTTCCAGCTGGCCGCGCGCCAGTTGCATCAGGTCCTGGGTGGTGAAGGTCAGTTCGTCAGCCACCAGCGCGGCGCGGGCCACCTCGGCGTCGCCCGTGCGTTCCTCGGCCCGCTGCAGGCTGGCTTTCAGGACGGTCAGCGGCGCGCCCAGCTCATGAACAATCTGACCCAGCAGCTGCTTTTCGCGGGCCTGTCCAGCCTCAATGCGCACCAGCAGGCGGTTGATGGCCGCCAGCAGACGGTGAACCTCGTCCTCACGCCCGGGCAGCGGCAGGGTCTCCAGGCTGCGGGTGGGGTCAATGCGGTCGGCCAGACTGGCGGCACTTTCCAGCCCCGCCAGCGCGCGCCGCCCCACAAACCAGCCCGTCAGCAGCAGCACGGCGGGCGACACGATCAGGGCCAGCAGCAGCGCACTTAAGGCGCTCTGGCGGGCCGAGAGCAGGTCGTCTTCGGGCAGGCCCACCCACAGGGTGCCGAAGTTGCCCGCCTTGCGCTTGACCACGCGCACCGTGGTGTTCTGTACCGGCACGCGCGACAGGTCGCCAAAGGGATACGGCGCCTCAATGTATTCGCGCAGCGCCGAACTGGCGCTGGTCACTTGCCCATCGAAGCCAATCAGCATGGTGTAGGCGCTGGCACTGCCCGCCGCTCGGCCCAGACTGCCGGGGTCGGTAAAGGCCTGGGCCAGCGTGTCGGCGCGCTCGTTCAGGCGGTCCTGAAACTGCCGCTCCATGCGGCCCAGCAGGAGCGTGACCACCCCCAGGGTGATGAGGGTGATCAGGCCCAGGGCCAGCAGGCTATAGGTGAGGGCCAGCCGGAAGCGCAGGGAATGGCGCCACGCCACCCGCGCGGAGTGCAGCCCCGCGCCAGGCGTCAGCCGGGCCGCGCGGCGCCGCGCCTGGGCGCCGGGGTCCGGCCCGGCCGGTTGGGTCACGGCGTCACAGGCTAGGCCTGCAGCACATAGCCGACGTTGCGAATGGTGCGGATGCGCAGGTCACTGCCGGCGTGTTCCAGCTTCTTGCGTAGCTGCGAGATACGCACCTCCACCGAATTGCTGTTGGGGGTTTCCCAGCCGTACAGGTGCGACTCGATGTCCGCGCGAGAAAACACACGCTCCGGGGTACGCATCATCAGTTCGAGAATGCGCGCCTCGTGCTCGGTGAGGTTCACATGCTTGTCGCCCACCGTCAGCAGCAGCGAACTGGTGCTGAGGCTGGTGTTGCCCAGATTCACGCCGGTCCCGGCAGCCGTGCGCCGCAGCAGGGCTGTAATCCGGGCGTCCAGCTCGGGCATGGCAAAGGGCTTGGTGAGGTAATCGTCGGCGCCCGCGTTGAGGCCTGCCACCCGCTCCTGCACCCCACTGCGCGCCGAGAGCACCAGCACAGGCGTGCTGGAATACTGCCGCAGGGCCGCCACCAGATCCAGGCCGTCCCCGTCGGGCAGGTTGAGGTCCAGCAGGATCAGCTGCGCGGTGTGGGTGCCCAGCCACGCCTGGGCGTCTTTCAGGGTGGCGGCGTGGTGCACCTGATAGTCGCCCGAGAGGTATTCCTTGAGCAGCGGCCCCAGGTGCGGGTCGTCTTCAACAATGAGGATCTGAGCCAGCATGCGTCTCCTTCGGGGCCCACGTGCCAAGCAGCGACGCCCCTGGTGCTGTGATCGTAATGCCGCGTCTATGCGCCGGGCTTGAGCAAACCTGCGCGCTTCGTTGGGCTTTACTTGTTGGAATTCCCGGGGCCAGTGTTGCGCAGGCCCGGCAGGCTGAGCGACTGCCCGGCGCGCTGCAGGCCCACCGACAGCTTGAAGGGCGTCAGCAGCCGCGCCAGTGTGGCGCCGCCTTCCAGAATCAGCTGGCCGTCGTTCAAGGTGCCGGTGTAGCGGCTTTTCAGGCCCGCGAAGGTGCCCCGGGCGCGCTCATCGTCGCTGGGGGCGAACAGCACCACCACGGGGCCGTCGTAGTCGTCCACCAGCCGCACCGTCATGCGCCCGCCGCTGCTCTCGCCGCTGCCCAGTTTGATGTTCATCTCGCGGTCCCACACGATCAGCTGCAGCGCCCCGGCAGGCGCGGACAGGCTCAGGAGGGTCAGGAGGGCAAAGAGCAGTCTGGTCATGGTGTTCAGGGGACTCCGTATCTGGTCTGGGGGCGTGGGGAAAGGGCGGGAACAAGACCACGGCCGGGTGAGGCCGGGCTTATGACTACCCAGCGTACCCTGGGAGGCTGACGCGCGGCTGAAGTTCCCATCACAGTGCGGGGCTGAGGGTCAGGCTCCGCCGGGCGCGCGCTCAGAACGGTGACCTGCCCCAGTGTGTGGCCCGGTCACTCACAGCGCTCTGACGGGGGTCGGAGGGCTAAAACGGGGTTTTCCCGTACGGCGCTTTTCAGGGCGGCTTTTTCAAGACTCGTCTCCCTCTCCTCAACCGAAAAAAAGCCCGCCACACCGGACGGACTTTTCAGAGAAGGGCTCTTACATCGCTTCCAGCATCAGCCGGTCAGGGTTCTCCAGCAGGCGAATCACTTCCTTGCAGAAGCGCGCGGCCTCGGCGCCGTCCACGAGGCGGTGGTCAAAGGACAGCGAGAGGTACATCATGTGCGCCACCACGATCTCGTCGTACTCGTTCACGATGGGGCGCTTATGGATGGAGTGCACGCCCAGAATGGCGGCGTCGGGCACGTTGATGATGGGGAACGAGAACAGCGCGCCAATTGAGCCGATGTTCGTGACGCTGAAGGTGCTGCCCGCCAGTTCATCGGCCTGCAGCTTGCCCGCCTGGGCGCGGCCCGCCAAGTCGGTGACTTCGCGCGCCAGGTCAAAGACGCTCTTGTGGTTCACGTCCTTCAGCACCGGCACCGTGAGGCCGGCATCGGTGGCGACCGCCATGCCGATGTTGTAGTAGCGCTTCTGCACGATTTCCTGCGTGGCCTCGTCGAACGAGGTGTTCAGGCTGGGGAACTTGCGCAGGGCGACGGCCACCGCCTTGAAGATGAACGGCAGGTACGAGAGTTTCACGCCAGCGGCGGCGGCCTCGTCCTTGACGCGGCTGCGGAACTCCACCAGCTTGCTGAGGTTCACCTCGTCCACGGTGAGGGTGCGCACGGTGTACAGGTGGCTGGCCACCATCTGGTTACTGATCGCCCGGCGCATGCCGCGCAGGGGCACGCGCTCTTCCAGATGCTCGTAGCCCTTGGGCGTGCGGTATTGCACCGGGGGCACAGTCATGCCGCCGCCTGCGGCGCCCTTCTGGGCTGGGGTCTGGGGGGCAGCCTGCGGCGCGGCGGCGGGCTGGGCTGCTGGGGCGGCCTGGGCGCGCTGCCCATGTGCCAGCACGTCGGACACGCGAATGCGCCCGTTGGGGCCGCTGCCCTGCACCTGACTCAGATCCAGGCCCAGTTCGCGGGCCAGCTGCCGCGCGGCGGGGACGGCCAGCACCCGGCCGTCGGCGCGGCCAGTCGGGGCAGGCTCGCGGTTAAGGATGCTGCCCACGCCGCCCGTGTAGGTGCCCGGCGCGCCGCTGCCGGCCAGATTCTCGCCGGCCCGGTTGGTCAGGCCCTGCACCTGAATCTTCTCGTCCGAGGCGAATGCCTTGAACAGGCTGCTGGAATCGTCGTCGGCCTTGTTTGCCAGGTGCCCGGCTTCCACGATGCTGCCGCCCACCTGTTCGCGCTCTTCCTGGGCCTGCGGCGGCAGGGCGCTGCCGGGGGCGGCGGGGCTGCCCGCACTGTTCTGAATGCCCTGGGTGGGTGTGGGCGTGCTGGCCGCGCTGCCCCCCTCGTCAATCAGGGCAATGGCGGCGTGCACAGCCACTACATCGCCCTCGCCTGCCAGGCGCTTGTGCAGCACCCCGGCCACGGGGCTGGGCAGCTCCACCGTCACCTTGTCGGTCATCACTTCGCACAGGGGCTGTTCCAGGACAATGGTGTCGCCTTCCTGCACCAGCCATTTCAGGATTTCGCCCTCCACCACGCTTTCGGCAAGTTCGGGCAGCAGCACTTCTTTCATAGGAAACCTCGTTTTTGCGGGAAATTAGCGCAGCACCAGCGCGCGCAGCAGGCCGTAGATCAGCAGCAGCAGGCCCAGGCCCTGAATCCAGCGTTCGCCCCGGGCGTACACCCAGGCGCTGACCCCCAGCAGCACAAACATGCCGCCGATGGCCGCGCTCTGCCAGGGTTCAGCCAGCCGCCCGGCCAGGGCGTACAGGCCGAACCCAATCAGCAGGCCCAGGGTGCCCAGCAGCGGGCGCAGAAGATCAGGCTTCACAGCCCTCAGCTTAATAGTTCAGCGCCTGTACACAGGCGGCCACAATGCGGTTGGGGCCGGGCAGATACACCTTGTCCTGCACGTAGGGATAGGGCGTATCGAAGCCGGCCACCTGCCCCACGGGCGCGGTGAGCGAGTCGAAGGCCTGTTCCTGAATCACGTAAGCGACCTCGCCCATGAAGTTGGAAATCCGGGGCGCCTCGCTGACCAGCACGGCGCGGCCCGTCTTTTGCACGCTGGTCAGTACCCGGTCGCGGTCCCAGGGCACCAGCGAGCGCAGGTCAATGACCTCCACGCTGACCCCTTCGGCGGCCAGGGCGTCGGCGGCCTTTTCCAGGTCTGGCATCACGCCGCCGTAGCCGATCAGGGACAGGTCGTCGCCCTCACGGCGAATGGCGGCCTCGCCCAGTTTCACCACGTAGTCGTGGTCCGGCACCTCACCCTTGGCGGCGCGGTACAGGCGTTTGGGCTCGAAGTAGATCACCGGGTCCTCGCCGCGCAGCGCGGCCTTGAGCAGCCCCTTGGCGTCGTAGGGGGTGCTGGGCATGACCACTTTCAGGCCCGGAGTGTGGGTGTAATAGCTTTCGGGGCTCTGGCTGTGGTGGTGCCCGCCTTTCACGCCGCCGCCCGAAGGCGTGCGGATCACCATCGGCGCCGTGAACTGCCCCGCGCTGCGGTAGCGGATCTTGGCGGCCTGGGAAATGATCTGGTCAAAGCCGGGGCCCATGTAGTCGGCAAACTGAATCTCGGCAATGGGGCGCAGGCCGCGCACGGCCATGCCCACGGCGGCGCCCACGATGCTGGCCTCGCTCAGCGGCGTGTCGAACACGCGGTGCTTGCCGAAGCGCTCCTGCAAGCCGGCGGTCGCCATGAACACCCCGCCGCGTGCGCCCACATCTTCCCCGAACAGCACCACGCGGTTGTCGCGCTCCATCTCCTCGGCAATGGCTTCGGTGACGGCCTGAATGAGGTTGATGGTCCGCGTTCTCCCCACGGCGCCCTGCTCCTGACGGTCCTGTGTGGCGGTCATGCCGGCCCCCCGCTCTGCTCGGCGCGCAGGAAGGCCTCCTGCTGGCGCAGGTGGTCGGGCACGTCGGCGTACACGTCTTCAAAGATGATGCGCCAGTCGGGTTGCCCGGTGGCCTCGGCGCGCAGCACCTGCTCGTCCACCTCGCGGTGGGTGCGGGCGATGATCTCGGCGCGTTCCTCGGCGCTGACGGGGTGGCCCAACTTCTCCAGCAGTTTTTCCACGCGGCTGATGGGATCGCGGCCCAGCCACTCCTCCACTTCCTCGCGGGTGCGGTAGTGCTTTTCGGCGTCCGCGTCGGCGTTCGAGTGCGAGCCCACGCGGTAGGTGAGGCACTCGACCAGAGCGGGGCCCTGCCCGGCGCGCACCCCCTCGGCCACCGCCGTCATGACCTCCATGACCGCCACGATGTCGTTGCCGTCCACGTAGTAACCGGGCATGCCGTAGGCCTTGGCCTTGATGTGAATGGTCTCGCTGGCCGTCTGCTCGCGGATGGACGTGCTGATGGCCCACTGGTTGTTTTCGCACACGAATAGGGCTGGGGCCTGCGCAGCGCCCGCCATGTTCAGGCCCGCGTGCCAGTCGCCCTCGCTGGTGGCGCCGTCGCCAAACGTGCAAACCGTGATCTCGTCCACGCCCAGGTACTTCTGCGCCATCGCGTTGCCGGCTGCAGGCGGCACCTGCGAGGCAATAGAGCTGGAGATGGACACGAAGTTCTGCGCCTGCGCGGCGAAGTGGTGCGGCATCTGGCGGCCCCGGCACGTGTCGGAATTCGTGCCCAGGCACTGGCTGATCAGCTCAAACATGGGCACGCCCATGGCCAGTCCCAGCGTGTGGTCGCGGTAGTACGGCCACACCCAGTCGTGCCCCACGCGAATGGAGCGTGCCAGCCCCACCTGGGTGGCTTCCATGCCGCTGGACTGGGCGTAAAAGGTGGTGCGGCCCTGGCGCAGCAGGGTAATCAGCTTGCGGTCGAACTCGCGGGCCTGAAGCATCAGGCCATGCAGTTCGCGCAGCAGCTCCGGCGTAAACCGCGCCGGCAGCGGCTGCACGGGGGTCCCGTCTTCCGCAACGTAGCGGATGGGTTCCGGCGTGAAGGGTTGAATCATGACCTGGGGCCTCCTGGCGTCGGGGCGGGCGCCGGGGTTGCCCTGGCCCCACCCAAACGGAAATCTGTCTAGCAAACGCTCGTTAGGTATTTTAGACCCTTTGACCGTGAGGGGAGGAAGAGCCCCGGGAAATTGGCAGGGGGCTGCCTAGAAACTGGGGTTGGCCGGCACGGTTTCTGTCCGTGTAGAGGGGACGAGGAGGGTAGGGGGTGGGACTGTGAGTGTGGAGCGGCTGCGGCGCCTTAGAGGAATTCTTTGTGGAAGCTGCAATCCTCAGCCTGACCGAAAGTGGGCTGCAACGTTGCAGCAGCACCTGGCGCCATGCGCCCTGCATGTTTCAATCCTCAGCCCGCCTAAAAGCAGGCTGCAACATCGTGCTCGTCAAGCTGCCTACAGGGAACGTCAGTTTCAATCCTCAGCCCGCCTAAAAGCAGGCTGCAACAGGCGTGCGTTCCAAATGCATCCAGATCATAAGCTGCAGGCCACAAAACGCGAACCCCTTCATAGCGGCAACTTTTCAGGGACTGGTACGTGGAGGTTCAGCAGTACCTGCGAGCGTGCCAGTGACCTTTTTCATCCAGTGCGAACCGCCTAACTTCCTTGTCATCACCTAGGGTTCGCGCTCCAGCTTCAATGCACGAAAAAGACCAGATCAGCGGGGACATGGGGCGGGATGGGTCTCCCCTCCCCTACCGGCGCCAACCCTTCGGCCAGGGCGTGGGCCTGCGCCAGATACTCGGCATACGGCACCGGCCCACTGCCCTGTGCCGGGCGCTCTGCCCCAAACAGGTCCAGTGGCGCCGTGTCGGCCGGGTGGTGCCACGCGCCTGTGGTCCAGTCAAAATCGTAGAGCGGCACGAAGCGTTCGCCGTATTCGGCCACGAATTCCAGGGCCGAAAGCAGAAAGTCCACCTCTTCATCGGTGGCCCAGGGCGCCAGATTCAGGCGGGTCCAGCCGGGCTTGACTCCATCCACATGGTCCAGCACGCACTGCAGATACCGTTCGCTGGTCTGGTCGTCCACGCTCAGCAGGGCGTGGCCGTAGGGGCCAGCACAGGCGCAGCCGCCCCGCGCCTGAATGCCAAAAAGGTCATTGAGCAGCCGCACCACCAGCCGGGGATGCAGCTGCCGCCCGTCCGAGGTCAGGGTGAGGAAGGACAGGAAGGCCAGGCGGGGGGCGTCCAGATTGCCCAGCAGTCGCAGGCGCGGATTGAGGCGCAGCCGGTCCAGAGCACGGCTGAACAGCTCGTGTTCGCGCGCGGTCATCGCCGCAGGGCCCAGGGCCGCTTTCACCTGAAAAGCCAGCGCAGTCCGAATCTTGCCCAGGATGGCCGGGGTGCCGGCGTCTTCTCGCGCCTCAATATCGTCAATGTAGACCTGCCGGGTGCGGTTCACGAAGCTGACCGTGCCGCCGCCCGCCGTGCTGGGCACCGTCAGGCGGTACAGTTCCTGCCGGAAACACAGCAGGCCCGGGGTGCCGGGGCCGCCCACGAACTTGTGCGGGCTGAGGAACACCGCGTCATAGCCGTCGGGCTGGCCGGGCTTCATGTCGATGGTCACGTAGGGCGCGCTGGCGGCAAAGTCAAAAAAGGCATAGGCCCCGTGCGCGTGCAGAATGCGGGCCACCGTGCGGGTGTCGGTGAGCAGACCCGTGACATTGCTGGCGGCACTGAACGAACCGATCTTGGGGCGCCCGGCGTAGCGGGGGTCTTTCAGGGCCCGCACCAGGGCGTCCAGGTCCAGGTTCCCGCGTTCGCACAGCGGCAATTCCACCACCTCAGCCAGGGTTTCGCGCCAGCTGATCTCGTTGCTGTGGTGTTCGTAGGGGCCCACGAACACCACCGGGCGGTCGCGCTCTGGCAATGCCGCCAGCAGGGTCTGGCGGTGGTGGGCGCCCACGGCGATGCCCAGGATGTCCTGCATCCGCCGCACCGCTGCCGTGCTGCCAGAGCCGCAGAACACCACCTTGCAGCTGGCATCGCCGCCCAGTTGCGCGCGGATGTACTCGGTGGCCTGGTGGGTCAGGTGGGTGCAGTGGGCGCCCGTGGCGCTGTCTTCGGTGTGGGTGTTGGCGTACAGCGGCAGCGCCAGCGTCGCCACCCAGTCCTCCACGCTGCGCAGTGCCCGACCCGAGGCCACATAGTCGGCGTAGGTCACGCGCCGCGTCCCAAACGGCGTGCGGATCACGGTGTCTCCCCCGATCAGGTCGGCGCGCAGCGTGGCAAAGTCCATGCCCCATGGTAGGAGCCCGGCAGGCCCCCCCACAATGCCCCTGATCAGCGAAGCGGATCACCCTGCGCCGCGCCGGGGCCCGGTACACTGCGGCCCTGATGAGCGGCTGGAATGTACTGGTGATCGGTGGGGGCCACGCGGGCCTGGAAGCGGCGTGGGCAGCCGCCAAGTTTGCCCGTGTGGCGCTGCTGATTGGCAATCCGGCCACGGTGGGCCGCATGCCCTGTAACCCGGCGGTGGGTGGCCCCGGCAAAAGCCAGCTGGTCTTTGAGGTGCAGGCGATGGGCGGCCTGATGGGCCGGCTGGCCGACGACACCGCCATTCACACCCGGGTGCTGAATGCCAGCAAGGGCCCGGCCGTACAGTCGCTGCGGGTGCAGAACGAGCGCGACGCCTATGCCGAGCGCGCCCAGGACGTGATCTTCGGTCACCCCAATATCGAGATCGTGCGCGGTGAGGCCGCCGACCTGGAAAGCGACGGACGCGGCGGCTGGCTGGTTGTGACCACTGATGGCCGCCGGCTGGGCGCGCGCTCGGTGGTGGTCGCGGCCGGCACCTTTATGCGCGGAGTGACGTGGTACGGCCGCCAGTCCCGGCCCGAGGGGCGCCAGGGCGAGCCACCCTCGCGCTTCCTGTCGGCGCCGCTGGCGCGCGCGGGGCATGTGCTCAAGCGCTACAAGACCGGCACCCCGCCCCGGGTGCGGGCCGACGCGGTGGACTTCGCCGCCCTGCTGGAAATTCCGGCCGACCCTCAGCCACGCGGCTTTACCGGCACCCCCGGCCCCCGCGCCGCTGAGTCCCCCACCTGGCAGACCCATACCACGCCCGAAACCCACCGTCTGATTCAGGAGAACCTGCACGAATCGCCCATGTTCGCCGGGGACATCGAGGGCCTGGGCCCGCGCTACTGCCCCAGCATTGAGGACAAGGTGGTGCGCTTTGCCCACCATGACCGCCACCTGCTGTTCGTGGAACCCGACGGTGTCCAGACCAGCGAGGTGTACCTGCAAGGGTTCAGCTCCTCGCTGCCGCCGCACCTGCAAGACGCCCTGGTGCGCACCCTGCCCGGTTTTGAGCGCGCGGTGATTCAGCGCTACGCCTACGCCGTGGAATACGACGTGGTGGATTCGCAGGAACTGACGCTAAACCTGGAGTCCAAGCTGCTGCCGGGGGTGTTTACGGCCGGGCAGATCAACGGCACCAGTGGCTACGAGGAAGCGGCGGCGCAGGGGCTGGTGGCCGGGACAGCGGCAGCCCGGCGCGCCTTGGGCGAAGCGGAGCAGTTTATCGGCCGCGAAACGGGCTATATCGGTGTGCTGTTGGACGAGCTGGTGTTCAAAGGCAGCAATGAGCCCTACCGCATGATGACCAGCCGGGTCGAGCACCGCCTGCTGGTACGCCAGGACAATGCCGACGAACGCATGACCCCACTGGGCCACACCCTGGGGCTGGTGGATGACGCGGCCCTGGCCCAGGTGCAGGCCAAATACGCTCGGGTACAGACGGGTGTGGCGGCCCTGGAGGGTCAGCGTGTGCAGGGCCAGACTGGCGACGCGTGGCTGCGCCGCCCCGAGTTCTCGCTGGCAGATGTGGAGGCCCTAGGCGTCACCTTGCCTGAGCTTTCGGGCGCTGAGCGGGAAGCGGTGGAGATCCGGGTGAAGTATGCCGGCTACATCCGCCGGGCCCAGCAGCAACTGCGTGCCGAGGACCGTTCGCGTGACCTGAGCCTGGACGGCGTGGATTTCTCGGCAGTGGCCGCGCTGTCGAACGAGGCCCGCGAGAAACTGGGCCGGGCCCAGCCGCGCACGGTGGAGCAGGCCAGCCGCATCTCGGGGGTGCGCCACGCGGACATCAGCGCCCTGCTGGTGCACCTGAAGGGGCAGGCTGTTTCACGGGAAACTTGACCGTGAAACAAGAGGGGGAGAAGGGGAAAGCCGGGGCTGAGGCTCCGGCGCTTTCTTGACGGGTTCACTGCTTCACGGGAAACTTGACGGTGAAACAAGGAGGCGGCTCGATTGAACACATTTGAACAGGGCCTGCTGGTGGGCGTGCTGATCGGCGAGGGACACTTTGGTGGCGACGGCAAGCAGCCGCACATCACCCTGCGCATGCACACCCGGCACCAACGGCTCTTTGAAACGCTGCTGCGGCTGTGCCCCGGCTCCAAGCTGTATGGGCCGTATGCCCACGGGGGCCGGCAGTATTTTCAGTGGATGGCACGCGGACAGGTGCTGCGCGAAACGCTGCTGCCACTGCTGGATAGTCTGCCGCTGGAGATGCTGGATGAACACGTATACGAGAGGTATCAGGACATGAAAACGAGGTACGGCTTATGACCCCGGAAGGCGAGGCGTTGCTGCGCCAGGGGGCCGCCGAACTGGAGCTGGACGTTGAGGCCCAGGTTCCGGCCTTCGCGCAGCTGATGGCGCTGCTGCAGGACGCGAACAGCAAGGTCAACCTGACCGCCCTGAAGACGGAACCCGACATCGTGCTCAAGCATTTCGTGGATTCGCTGAGCTGCCTGCGTGGTGGGTACCTGGACGGCGCCGGACAGGTGCTGGACCTGGGCACCGGTGCAGGCTTTCCCGCGCTGCCGCTGGCGATTCTGCGGTCAGACACCACGTTTATCCCACTGGACTCCATTCGCAAGAAGATTGATTTCGTGCGTGCTGCCGCCCAGGCCCTGGGCCTGAACAACGTGCACCCACAGGTGGGCCGCGCCGAGACCCTGGGCCGCGACCCCGCGCACCGCGAAGTTTATGACCGGGTGGTGTGCCGCGCGGTGGCCGCCCTGCCGGTGCTGGCGGAACTGGCGCTGCCTCTTCTGAAACCCGGGGGCCTGCTGGTGGCGCAGAAAGGCCCCATCACCGAAGAAGAGCTGCAGGCCGGGCGCCGTGCGGCGGGCGAACTGGGCGGGCGGGTCACCGGGGTGGACGCTTTTACCCTGCCGGTGCTGGGCGACGCCCGGACCCTGATCGTGGTGGAGAAGGTGAGCCGCACACCGAAGAAGTACCCACGCCGTGAGGGCGTGCCGGCTGCGCAGCCGCTATTCTGGGCGGCACGGTGAACAGGATGCAGATGGTCAAAAGCGTGCGGGGCCCGGCATGAAGGTCCTGGGCATCGTGAATCAGAAGGGGGGGGTGGGCAAGACCACCACCGCCGTGAACCTTGGGGCTTACCTGGCGGCGGGCGGCAAGCGCGTGCTGCTGCTGGACATGGACCCCCAGGGCAACGCCACCAGCGGTCTGGGCGAGCGCGGAGCCACCCAGGGCCTGTACGAGGCGCTGGGCGAACCGGCGCGCGCCGGGGACTTTACCCGTGAAACGGCGCAGAAGGGCCTCTACCTGCTGCCCGCCACCCCGGATCTGGCCGGTGCTGGCGTGGAACTGGCCGAGGACCCCGACGCCCTGGCGCGGCTGCTGGCCTCGATCCAGGGCTACGACGTGGTCCTGATTGACGCACCGCCCAGCCTGGGGCCGCTGACCGTGAACGTGCTGGCCGCCGCCGACGCCCTGCTGATCCCCCTGCAGGCCGAGTACTACGCGCTGGAAGGGCTGGCTGGCCTGATGGAGACAGTGGAGCGGGTGCAGGGCGGCCTGAACCCCCGCCTGAAGGTGCTGGGCGTGGTGCTCACCATGTTCGACGGCCGGACCAACCTCTCGCAGGAGGTGGAAAGTATGGTGCGGGCCCACTTTGGCGAACTGGTGTTCTGGTCCGTGGTGCCGCGCAACGTGCGCCTGTCAGAAGCGCCCAGTTTTGCCAAGCCCATCAACGCCTTTGCGCCGCTGTCGTCCGGGGCGGCGGCCTACAAGCGTCTCAGTGAGGAGGTGATGCAGCGTGTCGAAAAAATCTAGCCTGGGCCGTGGCCTGGATGCGCTGCTGGGCAAGCCCGCCGAGGCCGGGAAAGCCGAGGGCCCGCAGGTGCAGACGCTGGCCCTGGACCGGATTGTGCAGGCGGCCTACCAGCCCCGGCAGGTGTTCGCCCCTGAGGCCCTGGCCGAACTGGCCCAGAGCATCCGCGAAAAGGGGGTGCTGCAGCCGCTGCTGGTGCGCCCCCGCGCCGAGCACTTCGAGATTGTGGCCGGTGAACGCCGCTGGCGCGCCAGTCAGCTGGCTGGCCTGAGCGAAGTGCCGGTGATCATCCGTGACCTGGGAGACCGCGAGGCGCTGGAAATCGCCATTGTGGAAAACCTGCAGCGCGAGGACCTGGGCCCGCTGGAAGAGGCGCGTGCCTACCAGGCCCTGCAGGAGCAGGGTCTGAACCAGGAAGGCGTGGCCCAGGCGGTGGGCAAAAGCCGCTCGGCGGTGGCCAATGCCCTGCGCCTGCTAACCTTGCCGGACGCCGCCCTGCGCGCGCTGGACGCCGGACAGATCAGTGCCGGACACGCCCGCGCCATCCTGGCCCAGCCCGAAGGCGACCGCGCCTGGGCGCTGGCGCAGATCACCGAGCGCAGCCTCAGCGTGCGCGAGGCCGAGGCCCTCACACGCGAGAAGCGCGCTGGCAGCGAACCCATCAAGGTGAACCCGCCGCGCGCCTTCCGGCAGCTGGAACTGGACCTCAGCCGCCGCACCGGTACCCGCGTGCGCATCACGGGCGAAGACAAAGGCCGCGTGGAGCTGAACTACGGCTCACGCGAGGAACTCGACCGGATTCTGAACCTGCTGGGCTACGCCGAGGAATAAGGGAAAAAGGACGAGGGGGCGATGCCGGTACTGGCTCGCCCCCTCGCCCTTCTGCATTACCGCGTGCCGACCAGGAAAATATTCGGCCAGGGACGGTAGGTGCTTTTCAGGGTGTCCTGCTTGAACACCTTGCCGTCGCGCAGGAATTTGCGCGTGACCTCAATCACGGCGCCCGGCGCGGCCCAGTCCACCTGCTTGCGCTGCCCGGCACCCAGGCTGGCGTCGCGGATGATGCGGTCCGGGGGCGGCGGCGTGGTGCTGAGGGTGCGCGGGGCGTCAATCTGAACCGTGAAGTCGCGTGCCTTGCCGAAGACACTGATGCTTAAGCGGGCTTCTTCGTCGTTCCACTCGCTCTGGAACCACAGTGCGCCGCCCGAGTCATTGGCAAATTTCAGGTCCTGGCTTGGCTGGTAGATGGTGGCGTCCAGCCCCTGGGGGTCGTAGTAGCGCACCTGATAGGAGTGGTTGCGGCGTTCCACGATGGGCAGGCCCGCGCTGTACAGCGTGCGGAAAACGGTGGTGCTGACCTGACAAATCCCGCCGCCGATGCCATTGGCTGTGCGTTCGCCGGAGATCACCAGCCCCGTGACAAAGCCCGCTTTCAGATTGATGGGGCCCACCATCTGGTTAAAGGACACCGTCTTGCCTTCAAACAGCACATCCTGAAAGCGCCGGGCGCCCACGTGGATGTTCGTGACCCGGGCGTCGCTGGAGCCGTAATAGTTCGTCTCGCCAGTGCCCAGGTGGGCGGTGATGCCGCGCGACAGGAAATAGCTCAGGGTGCGTTTCGGCGCGGTCTGGGCGCCCAGCGCCACGTTCACCTTCACGCCCTTGGGGTCTTTCAGGGCGGTGAGCAGGTTGGCGCGCGTCTTGTCCAGGTTCACGCTCAGGCCGTTGCGCTGCACCACCGCCCAGCCGTTCCACAGCTCCTCGAAGCGGGCGTCCCTGGGTGTGGTGGGCAGGGCCTTCAAAAAGGTCTGCAGGTCCGCTTCCAGGCTCTCGGTGATCACGCCGCGCTGGCGCAGCGCCGCCACACGCTTACCGGGAATGGTAAGGGTGCGTGTGAAAGGCACCGTGGTCTTCTTGCCGTCCACCAGCGCGGGCCACGCGGCATTCACGGTGATCAGCAGCGGCGCGGTGATTTTGGCGGCGGGTGGCGTGACAGGCGGCGTGGCCGGGGCTGGCACTGGCGTTTCTGGTGGCGCTGGCACCGGCTCGGTACTGGGGGGCACTGGGGTGGGCGGCTCGGTGGGCGTGGCCGGGGGCGCCGGGGCCGGCTCGCTGGGGGGCACCGGGGCAGGCGGCACCGCCGGAATCGCAGGGACCGTTTGCGCGGGGGGTGGGGGAGAGGCCGTCTGGGCTGTGGCGCTGGGCCCGGCCGCCAGCAGCAGGGCGCTCAGCACGCAGGTGTGCCGAAAGGGGCTGAACATGGCGCGAGTATTTCACGCCCCCCGCCAGGGCCGATGAAGGCGAACCTTCACGCACAGGGGAGAGGTGGGGGCAGCAGGGCGCACGCATAAGCGCCCCAGACCCAGGGGCCCGGAGCGGCAAATAAGGTTTGGGCCGGCCGCGCGGCTTAGCCCAGCGCCAGCGGTTGCGCGGCTGCCAGTTGCCGCTCGATCTCGGCCACAGCGGCTACGGCATGATGCCGGCCGTTCTCGATAAACACCTGATTTGTTTTGCCCGCAAAGCCTGCACTGCCCACCACGAATAGTCCCGGCACGCTGCTCTGGTAGTGCTCGTCCAGCACCAGGCATTCGTCGGGGTGCTGGGCCAGCCCCAGGTCGGCCAGGAACGACAGGTCCGGGCGGTAGCCGGTCAGGGCGAAGGTGAAGTGGGTGGGCAGGTTCCAGGTGGTGCCGTCTTCCCGCTGCACGACCACATGTTCCGGGTGAATCTCCACGACCTGCGAGTTGAAGTGCGCGGCGATGCTGCCTTCCTTGATGCGGTTTTCCAGGTCCGGGCGCACCCAGTACTTGATGGTGGATTTCAGTTCCGGGGCGCGCACGATCATGGTGACATTCACGCCGCTGCGCCACAGGTCCAGAGCGGCGTCGGCGGCGCTGTTGCCCGCGCCAATCACCGTCACGTTCAGGCCCATGAACGGGTGGGCCTCGGTGTAGTAGTGGCTGACATTTTCGGAGTCCTCGCCGGGAATGCCCATGACATGCGGGTTGTCGTAGTACCCGGTGGCCACCACCACCCGCCGCGCTTCCACCACGCCGGGCGTGCCGTCGCGCTTTTCCACTTCCAGCGTGAACCCCGCCGGCGCAGCGTGCACCCGCGTGACCTCGGTGTACTGTTCCACGTTCAGGGCCTCGCGCTGCGCCACCAGCCGGTAGTACATCAGGGCGTCGCGGCGGTCGGGCTTGTCGTGGCCAGTCACCATGGGGTGATTGCCAATTTCCAGCTCGGGAGCGGTGGTAAAAAAGGTCATGTAGGTGGGGTACTCGAAAATGGCGTTTACCACGCAGCCCTTTTCCAGCACCACGTAACTCAGGCCCGCGCGCTTGCAGGCGATGGCGGCGGCCAGCCCCACCGGCCCCGCCCCAACAATGGCAACATCCACCAGACTCATGCCCGGCATTGTGCCAGCCCGGGCCGCTTCAGGATTGCGGGCGAGGCACGGTGGGCGCCAGCGGGCGCCGCAGGGTCTGGAACGTGAGGTCGTAGGGGTTGCGCTCGTCGGCGGGCCGCACGGTCTCCTGCTGCACCTGCCAGCCGCCCGGCAGCTCCGGGAAAAAGGTATCGCCGTCCAGATCGGCGTGCACCAGGGTCAGCTCAATCCGGGTCAGCTGCGGCAGGTACAGGCGGTAAATCTCTTCTCCACCAATGATGGCCACGCGGGGTGCGTCCCCGGCCGCCGCCAGGGCGTCTTCGGGGGTGTGCACCACCATGGCCCCGGGCGCCGCCAGCGCGCGGTTGCGCGTGAGGACGATGTTGGCCCGTCCGGGCAGCGCGCGGCCCCCCAGCGAATCCCAGACCTTGCGGCCCATGACATTCGGCACGCCCAGACTGTGCCGCCGGAAATGCGCCAGATCGGCGGGCAGGCGCCAGGGCAGGGTGCCATCCCGGCCGATCACCCGCGCTGGCGTCATGGCCACAATGGCAAAGAGTTCAGGCGCCATCGGTGCTCCCCCGGCACTCCACCTGGATGCCCGCCGCGCGCAGAATGGCCTCGCCGCTGGGCAGCCCGGCATCTACACGCAGCGTCTCACGGTAGTTCGTTTCGTACAGTACCCGGCTGATTCGGCGGGCATTCACGATTAAGCGGGCACAGGCGGCACAGGGTTCGTGGGTGACGTAGAGGGTATGGCCCTCGCCGTTCCAGTTGGCGGCCAGCAGGGCATTGACCTCGGCGTGAATGAACCCACTGCCCCCTTGGACCAGGCTCTCGCGCTCGTTGGGTTCGCCTGCCGCGCGCCCGTTGTAGCCCACGCCCACCAGCCGGTGGTGCCGGTCCAGAATGCAGGCGCCCACCTGGACCTTGGTGTCCGCGCTGCGGGTGGCCCACAGCCGGGCGGTGGCGAGGCCCAGATCGTCGAAACTGGGGCGTTTCACACCGCCACCGGGGCCTTGATGGCGGGCGAAAAATTCTGTGGAGCTGCTCGGTGGTCGATACTGGTCAACTTTTTCCTCGCTCTGTGTGGTTCAACTTTCCCATACGCTTTACGGTCTCGGCCTACCGTGGGCCGCAAGATGGGGCGCCGTCAAGACGCTGACTGCTCTGCCTGGCCCTGCGGGGCGGTTGCAGCGTAGGAGTAGGCGTACTTCGGGGATTTAATGCGGTAAATCACCAGAGCAGACGAAATACCCAGGTGCCGAGCCGCGTCCCTGACCAAGGGGTACTGGAGGCCGTCTGCCACAACGGCCCGAACGTTCGTTGGTTGGCGGCCACGTCGGCCTGCTGCCAGCTTGTCCTTGGTGGCCTGACTGTGACTTTTGCCGTAGAAAGGGTTCTTCTGCCCAAGCCGTGCTGAGGCGATCTTGGAGAGCTTCGCTCGCGTTGTGGCAGAACGCTTGAGCCCGAAGCTGGGATGCTCCGCGCCGCGCTTGACCGTGCGCCGTGTGGTTTCGGACATCTGCTGCCGCGCCGCTTCTGTATGTCGGCGGCCATACATCCCGTTCTGTTCTCCGGCCCAGCTATACAGGCGCACCCGTTCCTGGAGGGTGAGGCTGGCCATGCGGCGCCGTGCCCCTCCGTTTCGGCGGGCAATGATCTGCTCACGCTCAGGATGCTGCGAGAGCAGATCGCCGCCACTTGAGAAGCGGCTCACGTTGTACAGCCGCTCGTCACCACTTTGCAGCCGCTCGGTTTCAAGTTGAATTGCTGCTTCAAGATCACATTCGGCCACCTCGACAAAGTCGAATGCCTCCTCGCCATATTTGGTCCAGGCGCGCTGGAGATAGAGACAGTGGTGGCGTCCATGTCGGAGTTCGTAGCGGTGCCGATTGAAACGCGTCCGAAAGCACTCTGCCCGCCCAACGTAGTACTTGCCGTTCACTGTGTTTCGAATCTCGTAGATTCCACCACTCATGGGACTCCAAGATACAGGACCTATATTCCCCTGACGCAGACTGAAGAATCTAAATAGAAACTGCCATCTTGATATGCGGATGCGCGACGTAGTTTTCTAAACGGAAATCCTCATAGCGAAATGCAAACAGGTCTTGAACGTCTGGATTGAGCCACATCTTCGGGAGTGGGTGGGGCTCTCTCGTCAGCTGAAGCCGAATCTGTTCAACATGGTTGAGATAGATGTGCGCGTCGCCGGAGGTATGGATAAACTCGCCGGGTTCCAGCCCGCAAACCTGCGCGACCATCAGGGTCAGCAGCGCGTAGGAGGCGATGTTAAAGGGCAGACCAAGCCCGCAATCAACAGATCTCTGATACAGCTGGCAGCTCAGTCGCCCGTCCGCCACATAGAACTGAAACAGGGCGTGGCAGGGGGGCAGCGCCATCTGGTCAACCTGCGCCACGTTCCAGGCTGAAACGATCAGGCGGCGGCTGTCGGGATTGGTTTTGATCTGCTCCACGACCCGGGCAATCTGGTCAATGTGGCCGCCGTCCGGTGTGGGCCAGCTTCTCCATTGCACCCCGTACACCGGCCCCAGTTCGCCCTCTTCGTCCGCCCACTCGTCCCAGATGCTCACGCCGCGCTGCTGAAGCCAGTGCACGTTGCTGTCGCCGCGCAGGAACCACAGCAGTTCGTAGATCACGCTCTTCAGGTGCACCTTCTTTGTGGTGACCAGTGGAAAGCCTTCTCGAAGGTCAAAGCGCATCTGGTGGCCGAACACGGAGAGGGTACCGGTGCCGGTGCGGTCGGTTTTGGGGGTGCCAGAGTCCAGCACGTGTTGCAGCAGGTCGAGATACTGGCGCATTGGCCTCACTTTAGAGGGCCGCCCGGCGCAGGGCGTGAAGCGGCGCTGGACAGCCAGACGAGCGTAGGTCGTGGCAGGGCGGACACTTCATATTTGTCCATCACATAGAACTGGACCACCGTATGGCGGTCCAGTTACGACATCAGGCAATGAAGTTCGCCATCATCCCTTGGAGGAGCTACTTGCCTCCCAACCCAGCTAGGAAGCCCAGTAGCAGACCGAAGGCCATGAGAGAGGCGGCCTCCCGACTGTTGTTCTCCAGCAAGCGGAACAGGGCATGCATGGGCAGTTGAATGCCCAAGGCGACCAGAGTGAAGGCAAAAGCGATGAGGGCGAAAACAGCGAGCTGGATGGAATCCATCGTAAATTCTTCCTTGAATGGCTATCCCCAGTGAGGAGGTGAGGTAAGCTCACTGGGAACGGCTGAGGCCAGCGCCCGAGAGGGCACCGGAAAGAGGCTGTTTGCGCGAAGGGGCGACTTCATGCTGTGGCGGCTGGGTCGTCCTTCTCTTTTGCTCGTTGAGCCTGCAATGGAGGGTCCAGATCTCCGGAATGAACGTCAGAGGAAGCCTTGCAGCCAGGCGTTCCTGCTCACCTGAGCTCACTGTACATGCACCCGAGAATTAGGGCGTGAAGCGGCGCTGGACAGCCGGGGCCGTCCACCTTCCGCCCCTCGTTCCCCCACCTGTAACAGCCCCCGCCCCGTACACTCAGCCCTGTATGACGACCTACCGCAAAGAGTCGGACACCATGGGCACGCTAGATGTGGACGCCAGCCGCTACTGGGGCGCGCAGACCGAACGCTCCATTCACAATTTCCCGATTGGCCGCGACACGTTTGTCTGGGGCCGCCCGGTGATCCGGGCCCTGGGCATTTTGAAAAAGGGCGCCGCGCAGGCCAACGCCGATCTGGGTGAACTGCCGCGCGACGTGGCCGACCTGATCGTGCAGGCGGCCGATGAGGTCATTGCTGGCAAGCTGGACGACCACTTTCCCCTGGTGGTGTTCCAGACCGGCAGCGGCACCCAGAGCAACATGAACGCCAACGAGGTGATCTCCAACCGCGCCATCGAGATCGCGGGCGGCGAGATGGGCTCCAAGAAGCCCGTGCACCCCAACGACCACGTGAACCGTGGGCAGAGCAGCAATGACACCTTTCCCACCGCCATGCACATCGCCGTGGTGCTGGAACTGAACGAGCGGCTGTATGGCGCCGTGGGCAAACTGCGCGACACCCTGGCCCAGAAGGCCGAACAGCACGCCGGACTGGTGAAGGTGGGCCGCACCCACCTGCAGGACGCCACACCGATCACCCTGGGCCAGGAAATTGGCGGCTGGGTCGCCCAGATTGACTACGCCCTGGCCGAGGTGAAGCACGCCGGTGAAGGTCTGCTGGACCTCGCCATTGGCGGCACGGCGGTGGGTACCGGCCTGAACGCCCACCCCGAGTTCGGCGATCTGGCGGCCCGCAAGTACAGCGAGGAAACCGGCTACGCCTTCCGCAGCGCCGAGAACAAGTTTGCGGCCCTCTCAGCCCACGACGCGCTGGTGCAGACCAGCGCGGCCCTGCGCACCCTGGCCGGCGCCCTGATGAAAATGGCCAACGACGTGCGCTGGCTGGCCAGCGGGCCCCGCAACGGCATTGGCGAGATCACCATTCCTGAAAACGAGCCCGGCAGCTCGATTATGCCCGGCAAGGTGAACCCCACGCAAAGCGAGGCGCTGACGATGGTGGCCACCCGCGTGTTCGGCAACGATGCCACCGTGGCGTTCGCTGGGTCGCAGGGCAACTTCCAGCTGAACGTGTTCAAGCCCGTGATGGTGCATGCGGTGCTGGAGAGCATTCGCCTGATTGCCGACGCCAGCCTCGCCTTCAACGACAACTGCGCCGTGGGCATCGAACCGAACCTCGAGAAGATCGAGCACAACCTCAGCATCAACCTGATGCAGGTCACGGCCCTGAACAAGCACATTGGCTACGACAAGGCCGCCGCCATTGCCAAGAAGGCGCACAAGGAAGGCAGCAGCCTGAAAGATGCCGCGCTGGCCCTGGGCTACGTGACCGAAGACGAATTTGCCCAGTGGGTCGTGCCGCTGGACATGACGCACAGCTAAGCCGAAACGCTTCTCTGGGGGCCACGCCTGATGTTTGGGCGCGGCCCCTGGTCATGCTGGGCAGTGGAAGGCAACACGGCCATATAGGGTTGGCCTGTGAACACCAACATCAACACGGGCGCTGGCTTTGAGGTGGCGCTGCTGGCGGCGGGCGCCATCTTTGCCTATGGAGTCTGGATGGGGCGGCGCGACCTGGGCTTCCGGGCAGCCCTGGGCGTGCTGGGGTCCATGCTGTGGAGCCTGCTGCCGGCGGGGCTGTGGTTTCTGATGGCGAGCGGCCGGCCACTGTCCGGGGGGATGCTCCCCCTGTTGATGGGTGTGGGCTGGGTGCTGTCCTTCGCCCTGAGTTTTCTGCCCGTGTGGGTGGCCGTGAACTGGCTGGAAGTGATTCGCTGGGAAACCCGGCCCCGCGAGTAATCGTTTCATACAACCTCTGAAACACGCCGTCACGCATGACGCGATCTTTTCGAGAGGCGGCACGAGCCGGGCGGCTCAGCAACGGAGGTCCAGAAGTGGACGGCCGCCCGTCTTACTCCGCCAACGCCTCGTAGGTGGCTTCCACCACCCGCCGGAAGTGGCCCTGCACCCCTTCCAGCCGGGCGCGGCAGGTCACGGTGGCGGGCAGGTTCAGGCCCGCTGTCAGGGCCTCCAGGGCCGCCAGATCGTCCAGCGCCACATACTCCCGGGCCCAGGCGCGCCGCAGCTGGTCCACCAGATGCAGGGCCTGGGCCCGCTGGCCGGCGTTCCAGGTGCTGGTGAGGTCGTGGGTGGCAAAAGTGCCGTGCAGTTCGTCCAGCAGGCCCCCCACGCTGGGGGCCAGCGCCTGCCACTGGGCGCGGGCGCGGTTCATGGCTGGGTCTGCAGCGCCCACAGGGTCAGGGCCTGGGTGCCCAGGGGCAGTGCGTCGGCCGCGTGGTCGCTGCGCAACATGCGCCACCCAGGGCCAAATTCGGCGGCGCACTGTTCCTGGCCCTGGGCCTCGGTCTGCACGGCCTGGGCAGAGACCGGCTTGGAAAACGCAAGGCGCCCCCCCGTCCAGACGTTGCGGGCCGTGCCGGGTGAAAAGGGGTTCAGGGACAGGGTAAGAGGCGGCACCAGCGTGGGGCGGTCCTTGCGGGTGTCGTCAAAACAGAGCACAGGCAATTCCTCGGCCAGCGTGGCCTGTTGCAGGTCCACTTCCCACAGGGTGCGGCCACTGCTGCGCGCCTCGGCGGCCACGGCCCGTGACGCGGCCCACTCGGGCGCGGCCTCGGGGCTTGACCCCTCGCCGCTGGACGCCAGGAGGCCGGCGGGCGGGGCCTGCCACACCCAGCCGGGCCGCACGGTGACGCTGGGCCGCCCGCACGACGGGCAGATGTCTTCGTTCAGGGCGTGCAGGCCAGTGGGCTGGGGCGCAGGGGCCACGCCGCCGCAGGAGGCGAGCAGGCCAGCGAGGGTCAGGGGCAGCAGGGCGCGCAGGGTCTGGGTCATGGGGGGTCCTCTGGGTGTCAGGGTGCCGTGAGCCCAGGGAACGATCAGGGAACGCTGGGGCCGGGGTGGCCTGGGAACAGGCTCAGCGCGCCGCCTGGGGCAGCAGGGCCTGAAAGGCGGGCGGTAAGGCCTCGCCGTATTCCTCGCGCAGCACCCGGGCATAGGCGTGCAGGGCCTGCCGGGCCGCCGCCTCGTCGCCCTGGGCCCGCAGGGCCAGAATCAGGCCCTCGTGCGCGGGGCACAGCAGGGGGTCGGCGCTCAGCAGGGCGCGGCAGGTCTCGGCGGCCTGGGGCGGGGCAGAGGCCGCCGCCTGGGCCAGCAGCGCCGCCGCCGCGCGCTGGGCGTGCGCCTGCCGGTACAGTTCGGCCCATTCGCTGTCCACGCCCGGCAGGAAGGGCTTCAGGGCCCCCGGGCCAGCCGGCGCGTGCAGGTCCAGCGCCACCGTCAGGGCCGCGTCCAGGCGGTAGCGGCCATCGGCGTAGGGCAGCGGGTCCAGGCCAGCGGGCAGGTGCTCGCGCAGCGCGGCGCGCAGGCGGCGCACCGTTACCCGGAAGTATTCGATGTGCCGCTCCTCGGCCGAGCCGTCCCACAGGGCCGTCACCAGTTCGTCGCGCGAGCCCGAGCCGTGCAGCGCCAGCCACACCAGCAGTTCGCGCGCCTTGGCCAGCCCCAGCTTGACCGGCTGCCCGTTCACGGCGGCCCGGCAGTCGCCCAGCGTGGTCACGGTCAGGCGGTAGGGGGCCGCCTCGGCTGGGGGGGCGGCCCCCAGGGGCGCGGCGGGCAGCGTCCGGTCCTGCTGCGCCTCGCTCAGGGCCTGGGTCAGGCCGCTGGCCTGCGGGTCAATGCCGGCTTCCTGCGCGGCCTGCAGCGCGCGGCGCAGGGTGGCCTCGGCAGCGTCACCCTGGCCCAGGCGGCGCTGCACGGTGCCCAGCAGCCGCAGGCGGCGCACCTGGGCCACGGCGCCCCCGGCCGGCAGCCGCCCTTCCAGCGCACCCAGGGTCACGGCCAGCACCTCGCTGGCCTGCCCGCCCTGCACCGCAAGGTCCAGTTCGTCCAGATGCACCGCCGCTGCCCGGCCCTGCCAGCCCAACGCCTCGTAGGCGGCGCGCGCCTGGGCCAGGGCCTGCGCGGCCTCCTGGGGGGGGCGGGTGCGGCGCCACACCAGGGCGCGCAGCTGCCACGCCTCGGCCAGCCGCACCGGGTCGGCGCCGGCCCGCGCCCAGCGCCAGAAGGTCTCGGCGGCCTGCTCGGCCTCGGCGCTGTGGCCCAGGCGCAGCGCGGCCTGCACGAAGGGCCAGAACAGCGCGGGCACAACTGCGCCGCCCAGCGCCAGCCCCTGCCGGGCCAGTTCGTACTGGGCCGCCGTGTCGCCCTGGCGCCCGCGCACCATCGCCAGCGACGCCAGCCCCGAGGCGCTGAGGCCCCCAGCGGCGCGCAGGGCCTCCAGGGTCGCCTCGCCGCTGGCCGCCGCGCCCGTTTCGATCTGTGCCCAGGCCAGACGCTCGCGCAGGCTGGGGTGCAGATCGGCCGGGGTAAAACGCTCCAGCAGCGCGCGGGTCAGGCGGTGTTCGCCCCGGTCGCGGTACAGCGGCACCAATTCCTGGGCTAGCCGCAGAGCCTCTGTGGGGGCCCCAGCGTCCAGGTACAGGGCGGCGGCGCGCTCCGTGTCCCCCCGCGCCTCGGCCTGGGCGGCAGCGGCGCGGCGGGCGGCGCGGGCCCGCAGCGGGTCGCGGCCTAGTTCGGCGTCTAGGGCGCCGGTCAGCAGGCGGTGGGGCCGGTAGGCGCCGCCGCCCAGCGGCGTGACCGGCAGCCCCGCGCGCTGCACCGCCTGCAGCCAGCCCGCCGCCAGTTCGGGGGCCAGCGCGGCGGCCTCGGCTTCTGTCCAGACCTCCAGCGGGGCCAGGGCGCACAGGTGCTCGCGCACTGGGGGGGGCAGGGTGCCCAGGGCGTCGTGCACCAGATCATCGGCACTGGCGTGCCGCGAGGCCCCGTGCGCCGAGAGCGCCAGTCCCGCCGGCCAGCCGCCCAGGTGCGACAGGTCCGGGGCGGCCACGGCGCTGCCGCGCTCGCTCAGGTAAGCCGCGCTTTCGTCGGAGCTGAAGGCCAGATCGGTGGCGTCCAGCACCAGGGCCCGGCCCTCGGCCAGCCGCCGGGCCAGGCGCAGGCCGCCCGTGCTGTAGGTGCTGAGCAGCAGGCGGTGGCCCTCTTCCAGCAGGTCGGCCAGATCGGCCAGCCAGCGGCGCTGGGCATCGTCCTCGACATTGTCCACGATCAGGTCCACGCCGTCGTTCAGGGCGTCCAGGCCGGCGGCCAGCCCCTCGGCCAGTGCACTGGGGGGCGTGCGCGGGTCGGGGCTGTGCAGGGCCGAAAGTTCCGGCAGGCCGGCGGCGAGGCGGGCGCTGAGGGTGGCGGGGCCGTCCTGCGCCCCGGCGCGGCACCATGCCACGCGGCGCGGGGTGGCGCGGGCGTACTGCGCCAGCAGCGTGGTTTTGCCGTAGCCCGCCGGCGCCGCCAGCACGATCAGCGGCACGTCCACCGTGTCGGACAGCTGCAGCAGCAGCCCGGTACGGGGCCGCTCGAACCGCGCGGCGCGCGGCACCGCCGAACGTCTGGGCAGGGGGGTCATGGGTGGGGGCAGTCTACCGCGCGCCCTGTTCAGGCGGGGTCAGGGCCGGCCCAGCGTTCCCTGGGGCGCACGGCCCCGGATTCCCTGGGCGTTCCACCCCCCCCGGCCACGCTGAAGCCATGAAACCGGCGCCCTGGTGGCTCCTGGGTTTCCCCTTCACCGTTCGCCCGCCGCTCTCCGTTTCCCTTCATTCCCCGAGGTTCTGCCATGAAACACCTGTCCCTGCCCGTGCTGTCCCTGACCCTGCTGCTCGCCGCCTGCGGGACCCAAAGCGCGCCTGTTCCCGCCAAGGCCCCCCAGACGGCGGGCCCCGCCCTGCAGAAGCCCGCCGATCTGGCCCCGGCCGCTGGCCGCGCCCGCAACCTCAGCACCCTGAATGTCAGTGAGGCGTGGCGCGGCATGACGTGGCGGGTGCTGGACGCCGAGGGCGACGTGGTACGGGTGGGGGCCGACGAGGCCACCAACCCCTACCAGGGCGATACGGCCGCCACCGCCGAACTGCCCCTGCTGTGCCTGAACCCCGATGGCCGCCCCGCCCCCGAGGGCCTGAAGCTGGACTTCTACAGCGGCTGGGCGGGCGGCGAGGTGCGCCTGACCCCGCCGGTGGCCGGCAGCGCCCTGACCTCACGGGCCATGGCGGACCTGCTGTGCGCCACCGAATTCGGGCAGAACTGGCGCATGGCCGAATTCCACGACGGGCAGGCCGACGGCCAGAAGGGCGGCTGGCGCTTCTATGCCAATGGCACCCTGAACGCCGAAAACCGCTTCTGGGTGGCCATTGATGACCAGAACGCCAACCCCTGGAACTCTGACGGCGTGCGCCCCGACGCCGTGGTGCCCGAAACCACCCGGGTGCTGGGTGCCCAGGACCGCAGCGGGCTGCTGAAAGCCTCCGAAGACGGCCGGGAACTGGTGTTCCGCAGCGACAGCCCCCTGCTGGCCACCCTGAAAGAAGGCATGGTGCTGGCCAGCCGCCCCACCGAAGCCGCCCCGGCCGGCCTGCTGGGCCGCGTGAAGGCCATTGAGGTGCAGGGCGAGACGACCACCGTGTA
Source organism: Deinococcus aquaedulcis (assembly GCF_019693445.1). Taxonomy (NCBI): domain Bacteria; kingdom Thermotogati; phylum Deinococcota; class Deinococci; order Deinococcales; family Deinococcaceae; genus Deinococcus; species Deinococcus aquaedulcis. The sequence continues at coordinate 48,576 of NZ_JAHRBL010000008.1, forward strand.
CACAGGCGAGGTCACGCTGGAAGAGGTGATTCAGGACGGCGATCTGGACGCGGCCGTGGCGCTGGACGAGGGCAGCATTGACTACGAGAAGTCCGGCGAGATGATCCGGGCACAGCGGGCCCAGAGCCAGGGGAACCTGGGCGCCCAGCGCGACTTCCGCCTCTTCAGCTTCAACAAGTCGCCCTTCTGCCTGTACGACCATGCCCAGCGCGACCTGAGCTGCGACGACGGCGCGGCGGGGGGCCTGCGCAGCCGCGTGCCGGGCACCAACTACGCCACCTTTGATGGTCAGCTGAATGCCCAGGCCGACGCCTTTATCAATGTCAGCATCCGCTGGTTCAGCCTGCGGCACTTTGACGCCGGGGTGAAACTCTCGCAGTCGGCCCGCGCCATCGTGGAGGCCAAGGGGTCGTACAGCTGGAACGAGGCCAAGGACCTGACCCAGTGGCAGGTGGTGTTCTCGCCGATCACCTTCATGATCGGGCCGGTGCCGGTGGTGATCACGCCCATTCTGGTGCCCACCGTGGGTACGAACGGCCAGATCAGCGCGACCCTGCGCTACGAGGTCTCGCAGACCTTCAATGGCCGCTACGGCGTGGAATACAACCGGGGCAGCGGCTGGAGCGGCATCAGCCAGCACAGCGCGAACGTAAACAGCCAGCCGGCCACGGTGAACGGCACCGGCCATGCCCACGCCTATGTGGGGACCAAGGGCATTCTGGCGCTTTACAGCGCGTCCACCAGCGGGCCGCAGGTCTTTGTGCACGCCAAGCCCTTCGCCGAGGCCGATGCCCGCGCTGCCGTGGTGGCCGGCCAGAGTGCCAGCTTCGAGATCTGCCCGGCAGTGGGCGTGCGCGCCGATGCCGGCGTGGCCTTCCCCCTCATTACCTCCAGCACGTGGCAGGCACAGGTGCTGGACTGGAAACGCCCGCTGCCCTGCTGGACCGGCGGCCAGCCCGGTCCTAGCAACCCCGGCACGCCCTACACCGACCTGAACCTGAACTTCACCAGCGTGACCGGCGATGTGGAGGTGGACAAGATTGATCCCCAGACCGGCGCGGTCACCCGCATCGGCAACCTGAGCGGCGACGGCACCCTGAACATCGTGAATGACCTGAACCCTACGGGCGAGACGATCATCCGCGTCAGCAGCATCTCGCGCCGCTCCTCGGGCATCTTTGGCAGCTACCGCCGCAACATTGATCTGGCCGTCACCGCCGGTGGACGCACGGTCTACGATCCCGCCGGCACTGGCTGCACCAGCTGCCACTCTGCCGAGGTCTACCGCTTCACCGTGAACAAGTCCACAGGCAGCATTCGCTGGTAAGCCAGAGGCAAATAGCTCAGCCCTGCCCCCGGTTCCCAGCGAGCCGGGGGCGCGGTGTGTTGCAGCAGGCCAGAGCACAGCAGCGCCCTCAGTGGTTGAGTGTGCTGGCGTGCCGGCGGAGAGCGGCCATTATCCGCGCCGTGGATCACCTAGGGCGTCAGCGGGTACCGAGAGGCAGAAGCAGCTTCAGTTAGACAGACGGTTCTTAGGCTAGAGAGGGGTTGGGGTACGGCCCCGTGCCGCCCAGGTGCCCGTCCCAGCAGGACTTGAGGTAGACAGGGCAAGGGGTGGTCAGCCGGTTCACAAGGGCGGGCAGGGTGAGGGAAAAGCCGGTCTCCTGCGCTTCTTGCCGCCTGGGCCGTAGTGGCAGGGCCCTCTTGCCCATCCCTAGGGTCCTGCGCGCCCGCCTGTGTCATGGCAGTGCCCCGTTGTTCAACGGCAAAACAGCGGCGGCCACAGGGAAACCGTTCCCCGTGGCCGCCGCAAAGCGGATCTGCTTATTCTTCCCAGGTAAAGTTCCACACGGCCCAGCTGGACCCACCGTAGGACCGCACGGCCGAGGCAAACGTTTTGGCCCAGTTGTTGCATGAACCGCGCACGATCCAGGCTTTACCCACGCAAATGTCCAGCATATTGTTCAGGAACAGATCGTCTACCTCGCGGCGCAGTGCCACATGGTCCACCCGGTCAACCTGGCCGCTCGCCACCTGCGCCTCGTTGGCGAGGCGGGCAATGTTGCGGTAAGCAAAGTCATGCAGGCGACACGCCGGCCCGAAGGTCTGGCTGTACAGCGCGGTCATGCCCAGCGTCAGGATGTTGGTGAGTGTGGTCGTGGAGCAGCCGTCCTGGCTCCAGTTCAGCCCGGCGTACGGCGTGGCCTGGGTCTGCACCGCAGTCCAGTCGGTGGGGGTCTGGTCCACCAGGGCCTTCTGCGCCGGGTAATGCTGGGCGCGCTCCTGGTCCAGCGCGGCGGCGCTGCCCCGGGTCAGGTTCACGGCGTAGGCGGCCCGGGCGTCAATGGTGGCCACCTGTGCCAGCGTCCAGTAACGGTAGTACGAGGTGCCCCCGCCGCCTGGGTCTTGCGGGCACTCGATGGCGTAGGGGTCGCAGCTGGGGTCTTCGGGCACGATGAACTGCGGCTGCACGGCGCTCACCGCCGTGGTGGTCGGCTGGGCAGGGGTGGACGCTGGCACAGCCGTCTCTGGGGGCGTCGTGCCCCCGCAGGCCGCCAGGGCCAGGGCCAGGCTCAGGGCGCCCAGGGCGCGGCGCAGAGGTGTAGTTTGGGCGGTCAGGTGAGAGACAGCAGACAGGTCAGACATGGGACTCCAGTGCAGGCCGCTTGAACTTCGCTGCGGCGAGGCGGCCTGCAGACAGGTCGCAGTGTGTCTGCCCCCCCAGGAACGCTCGGGGAACGGGGGATGGGCACAGGCCATAAACCTCCCTTTACCCCCTTCTTGTGTGGGCACGGCGCCCGGCGCGCAAGCTAAGCCCCATGACCGACCCCAAGACCAGCTACGACCCCGCCAACCAGACGCCGGCTGAGGGCGGTTCGCCCCAGGGCCACGGCGAGAGCCAGGGTCAGGCCCCCAACGTGGACCCCGCCGCCAAGACGGGCCCCGCCGAGGGTGGCCGCGACGATATTGAAGACAGCGAGGCCCCCGAAGCTGCCGGCCGCTCCTGAGGCCGTGAGCACCGAAGCCCGCCTGAACGCGGCCCGCCCGGACACCGAGCGGGCCGAACTGCTGGTCTGGATGAAAGAGCAGGTGCGGGAAGCCTACGGCGAAAAGCCGCTCTCACCCCGCCGGGACCCCCTGCACGAACTGATCAGCACCATTCTCTCGCAGCGCACGAACTGGCGCGACGAGGACGCCGCCTACCAGGAGCTGCGCACCCTGGGCGACTGGGACGCGATTATCGCCGCGCCCACCGAGCAGGTGGCGCACGCTATTCGCCGCAGCAACTACCCTGAAAGCAAGGCGCCGCGCATTCAGCAGACCCTGGTGGCCATCCGGGACTCGCCGGGCGGGTACAACCTGGATTTTCTGAAGGACTTGCCGGTCAAAGACGCCCTGAAATGGCTGACTGACCTGCCGGGGGTAGGCGTCAAGACAGCCAGTCTGGTCCTGCTGTTTAATTACGCTCGCCCAGTTTTTCCGGTGGACACGCACGTCCACCGCGTGACCACCCGGGTGGGTGCCATTCCCAAGATGGGCGAGCAGGCGGCGCACAAGGCGCTCTTAAAGCTGTTGCCGCCGGACCCGCCCTTTCTGTACGAGTTGCACATCAACCTGCTGACGCATGGGCAGCGGGTGTGCTCGTGGCATCACCCGAAGTGCGGGGTGTGTGTGCTGCGGGCGCGGTGTGATGCGTTTGCGGTGTTTGGGGGGAAGGTGCCGAGTTGGAAGGGGTAAGAGGGGTCCGGCGCTGGCCCCACCCCCCCCAGCCCCCCTGCCCCTCCGGGGTAGGGGGGAGCAACGTTCGCACTGGGCAACGTTGACTAACGGGGCGAAGGGGCTTGCCTTCGCCCCGTGTCGTACGCCGTGGCCTGCCTCCGCCCATCTGCGGACGCCCGCGCCCTTCGGGCACGACGGCTTCGTCTGGACTTAGGCGGTACGGGGGCATAGGAATTTGGTGCGAACCAGAAGGTTCTACTGTTCAAACAACAAAAGAAAAGGCGAGTGGCTTTTACGCCCTCGCCTTCTTCTTTTCCCACTCCCTACAACCCACTTCCCACACCCTCCTTACCCCCTTTCCCGCTCGCGCAGCACCAGTTGCACCAGGCCCAGCAGCACCAGTTCGCTGTCCTGGGTGTCGCCGGGGCGCAGGGTGTCCACGGTGAAGCGGCGGGAGAAGAGGCTGCGCTTCTTGTGCACGCGGTAGCGGGGCTGTCCGCTGCTGTCGGTCATGGTGTAGGTGGGGTTGACCAGGTAGTCGAAGCCCATGGCGATCAGGTCGCCGATGAAGGGAATGGCGCCGATCAGGCCTTCAATGACGTTCAGCCAAGGGTGATCGTCGCGGATGGTAAAGCGCAGGTCGCCTTCCGGGCCCAGCAGTTCGTACACGGCGCCCCACAGGGTGCGCATGCCCTGGGCCTGCAGGGCGCCCACCGGCGTGCCGTCCACGCGGCGGATCAGGCGCCGGGCTTTCCAGTCCAGGGCGCCGGCCAGAAAGCCCTCGGCGCGGATGCCGTGGGTCTGCTGGGTGCGGGCCTCGTCGGCAAACACGCGCACCTCGTCGCGCACGCTGAAGGTCTTTTCCTTGACCACTGCCACCAGCGCTCCCGAGGCGTCGGTGACGCGCAGTTCGGTCAGCAGGCTGAACTTGAAGGTCAGGGTCAGGGGAAACTGGAAGCTCACACCCCAGGGTACGGGGTCAGGGGGCGGGGGGTTGCCAGAGGTCAAAGCGGGTGCCGGGCCCGGCCCCGGCCGCCTGGGCCCACAGCGCGGCGGGCTGCGCCTTGCGCGCTTCAGGCTGCACGGTGGCGACCGTCACGGCGCCTTCACCGCAGGCCACAGTCAGGCCTTCATTCGTCACTGCCAGCACCTCGCCGGGCCGGCCCTGGCCGCCGGCCACACCCAGGCCGCCCAGTTTCAGGCGCGCGCCGCCCAGAAAGGCGGTGGTCTGCGGCCACGCGGCCACGCCCCGGAAGCGGTCCACCACGGCCTGCGCGCCGTCGGTCCAGCGCACGAAGCCGTCTTCCTTGACCAGCATGGGCGCGTGTGTGGCCTGGGCGTGATCCTGCGGGGTAGGGGAGAGGCTGCCCAGCTGCCCTAGCGCCTGCACAATCAGGCGCGCGGCCTGGGTGCTCAGGGCCTCGGCCAGTTCCACGCTGGTCCAGTCCGGGGCAATGGGCAGCGCCTCCTGCAGCAGGATGGGGCCGGTGTCCATGCCTTCATCGGTTTGCATGATGGTGGTGCCGGTGACCGTTTCGCCGCGAATCAGGGCCCACTGAATCGGCGCCGCGCCCCGGTAGGCGGGCAGCAGGCTGGTGTGGGTGTTCAAAAAGCCAAAGCGCGGCACGGCCAGCAGCGAACCCGGCAGAAGTTTGCCGTAGGCGCAGGTCACGGCCACATCGGCCCCCGAGTCCCGCAGCTGCGCTGCAAAGGCCGCGTTGCCCCGCAGTTTGCGTGGCTGGGCCAGCGGCAGTCCCAGGGCGGCGGCGTGGGCGGCCACCGGGGGCGGGGTGAGTTTCAGGCCCCGGCCCACCGGCTTGTCGGGCTGCGCCGCCACCAGCACCACCTCGAACTGGGCACGGATGGCGTCCAGCACCGGGAGGGCAAAGGCGGGCGAGCCGAAAAAGGCCACGCGCGGCGTGCTCAACGGTCAGCCCCGGGGCGGCGGGCCTGCGCCAGACTGCTTAAGTACGCCTTGGACTTCTGCTGCAGGGCCAGCAGTTCCTTGCGGTAGTCCTCGGTGACCTCGGCGGGCAGGCGGTCCAGGAACAGCACGCCGTCCAGGTGGTCGGTTTCGTGCTGGAAGACCCGGGCCAGATAATCGTCGGCTTCAATGACGCGGGGCTGGCCGTCCAGATCGGTGTAGCTCACCTGCACGGCGCGGGCGCGGGCCACGCCCTCTTCGTAAATGCCGGGGATGCTCAGGCAGCCTTCCTGGTACGAGCGGTCCTTTTTCTTGTCGATCACGCGCAGCACCGGGTTGAGCATCACGTAGTCGCGCAGCACCCGCGATTTCAGGGGTGTGTCGGTGCCCTCCTCTTCGTCGTCCTCGTATTCCACCGCCACGAACAGGCGCACCGGCAGGCCAATCTGCGGCGCGGCCAGCCCCACGCCCCGGGCCTCGAACATGGTTTCCAGCATGGTGTCGGCCACCTGCCGCACCGTCTGGGGCGAGAAGCCGGGCACCGTCAGCAGGTCAGTGTGGAGCAGCGGCTTGGCCTTGCGGCGCAGCACCGGGTCGCCGTACAGGCGCAGCGGGTACACGCGGGGGGAAGGAGCGTCAGTCACAATGCCCTGTTTTACCAGACGCCACGCCGGGCAAAAGAAGCCGCGTGCAGCCGGCGCCGCGTTCCAGGGGGTGCCAAAACGGTGAAGTGGCCCTTACGAAAGCCGGCCCCCCCGCGTCAGGCCCGCCTGCTGAAATCCCCCCATGCGAGCCCTGACCCTGCTACTGGCCCTGAGCGCGGCTCCCGTGCCGGCCCTGGCCCAGACCTCTCCCGCCCCCAGCCCCGCGCCGCAGCCCCCGGTGGTGCAGACCCCACTGACCCAAACCCAGGGCGCCGCGCAGGCCGCTGCCGAGGCCCGCGATCTGGTCACGCGGGCCCGCGCGGCTTACCCGAAGGGCAGCGCCAATATTGACCAGCCGTTGTGGAAGCAGGCCGCCGCCGCCGCCGAGCGGGCCGTGCAGGCCGCCCCCACCAATCCCGACTACCTGCGGTTGCGCGCCCAGATCTACACCGAGGTGGGCTTCTGGCGGCAGGCCGAGCTGGCGTGGCAGGCGTATTTTCAGGCGGCCCCCAACGCCGCACAAACCGACGCCCGCGAAGCCGCCACCGTGCAGTACAACCTGGGTTACGCCGCCTTCACCCGGGGCCAGCTGGACCAGGCCGCCGCCTTTTTCGCCCGCTGCCTGACGCTGGATGCGAACAATGGTCTCTGTGCCTCGTGGGCCGCGCGCACGGCGCTGGAGCAGGGTAACTTTGCCCAGGCCCAGACCCTGTATGACCGCGCGCTGGCCCTGAAACCTGGCGACGCTGGCCTCACCTATTTCCGCCGCCTTGCCGGCAAGGCGGCCCAGTACGGCCCGGACGCCACCCGCGCTTTCAGCCGCGCCTATGCGGACCTGGAAGGCGGGCGGCGCCCCCAGGCCCTGGTCGGGTTTCAGGAGGCCGCCCGCCGCGCCCCCACCTTTGCCGAGGCGCACCGTGAAGCCGGCCGCCTCGCGCTGGCGCTGGGCGACCTGGGCGCCGCGCAGGCCGCGTATACCGCACTGGGTGCCCTGCCCGGGGCCACCGACGCTGACCGCTACAACCTGGGGCTGGTGCAGGAAGCCGGGCAATACGGCCTGCAGGCGGTGCAGACCTTCCGGGCCGCCTACGCGCGCTACGCCGCTGGGGACAGCGCTGGCGCCGAGGCAGGATTCACGGCCGCCACCACGCAGAATCCCAGATACGCCAAGGCCTGGGCGTGGCTGGGCCGCGTGCGCTTTGAAGCTGGGAACTTTGCGGGCGCCGCCGAGGCCTACACCCAGGCCGTGAAGCTGGACCCCACCGACAAGAGCAGTGCCTACCAGCTGCGCCTAGCCGAGCAGAAGAAATAAGCAAGAGGCTGGTAGAGGCCCGGGGGGAAGCCCCTGGGCCTATGTCTGCTGTCCAGAAAAGGGAAAGAGATCGTTGGGCGGATAGGCCTTGACGCTGACGCGCGGTGGCTCAAGGGCGTCTGGGCGCAGAGGCAGCGATTGACCTTCTGTTGCGGCCTCGCCTGGACAGATCCACCGACTCGCAGACACCAGAGCTGCCCTTTTTCACCGCCCTCCTGCCTAGAGGGCTGCTGTTTTTGTCAGGGTTTGGAGAGAAAAAATGGGAATAATTTAGATTACTTAAAAAGACCTTCATGTTCGGCATGCAGGGCAGAGGATGTGCGTATGGAAGGGTCGGGCAAGCCATTGACTGCAGTTTCTTTCACCCGCCAGGATCTGATTCAGGATGAACAGGGCAACTGGTTCCACCTGCCCACCCTGCGCGCCCTCTATGCCACGGGCCGGCTGGCCTGCGGCAGCGCCGGCCATGTGCTTCTCCTGCAGTACGAGGCCCTGAACCGTCCCCGCATGATCTCCTGAGCTTCCTCCTCACGCTGCGCGGCGGCGGGTAGAAAACACTTGGGGCGGCCTTGATTGCAAGGGCCGCCTGCTTGTCGTGCTGGTCTCCAGGCCCTGTCCCACGCCTGTGCTCAGGACAGGGTGCAGCGGTAAGTGACCTTCTCCCAGTCGAATTTCAGGCCGAACAGCTGCCACGCGCCCAGCAGCGCGGCGAAGGTCACCCGCCCCAGGGGCTGGCCCTGCACCACGTAGCGCTGATAGTGCGGTTGAATCTGCGGCAGGTTGCGGCCCACTGTCAGCACCTGGGCCCCGGCAGCGTTGGTGTCCAGGCGCACCACCTCCCAGGAGAAAGGGCCCCGTTCTTGCAGCGTCAGGGCAGCCCGCAGGTCCGGGCGGCCCGGCGTGGCGCAGGCCACCTGCCGCACCTGCAGCCGCCCGGTGGGCACGCGCACCTGTACCGTCTGGGTCAGGTGGCCTGCGCCGGGGGTGCCCCTTGCCAGCCCGCCCGCGCCCAGGGCGGCGCACAGGCCCAGGGCCGCTGCTGTCTGCCTTGCCGTCATGCACCACGATACGTCGGCCCACGGTCAGCGGCCAGGGCAGAGCGGGCGCTCCATGCTCTAGCCTGCAGCATGGATGAACTTCGCCGTATTCCCGGCCGCAAGGCCGTGCTGGTGGCCAATGACGACGGTATTTTCAGCCCCGGGATCAAGGCGCTGGGCTTGGCCATGGGCAGCTTTGCGGATGTGGTGATCAGCGCGCCGGACGTGGAGCAGAGTGCGGTGGGGCACGGCATCACCATCCGGCGCCCGCTGCGGTTCAAGCACACGGCCGCCGCTGGTTTTGGGGAGATTCCGGCCTACCGGGTGGACGGCACCCCAGCCGACTGCGTGGTGCTGGGCACCCACCTCACCGGGCGGCCGGATCTGGTGGTCAGCGGCATCAACCTGGGCCTGAACCTGGGGGACGACCTCACCCACTCCGGCACGGTGGCGGCGGCCATTGAGGGCATGACCCTGGGCCTGCCCGCCATCGCCTTTAGCCAGCAGGCCACCCCGAGCGGCGAGTACGACTTCCAGGCCAGCGCCGGGTACGCCGCGCAGCTGGCCCAGGCGGTGCTGGCGCGCGGCCTGCCGCCCCGCACCCTGCTGAACGTCAATTTCCCGCACGGCACCCCGCGCGGCGTACGGGTAACCCGGGTGGGCGAGCACCGCTGGGAAGACACCATCGTGACGCGTCACGACCCCGAAGGCCGCGATTACCACTGGGTGGCGGGCACCAGCCGCGCGGCCGACGCCCACGATGAAACCACCGACTACGGCGCCATTCAGGCCGGATACATCAGTGTCTCGCCCGTGCGTATTGACCTGACCGCCCGCGACCTGCTGGCCGAGGTGGAAGGCTACCTGCCCGGGTTGGGGTAAAGGGTTGAGGCTGGGAGAACGCGGGTGCGCGGGGTGAGTGAGCAGAGCCGTGCATGTGGCTTGCCTCGTATCTCGCAGAGAGGCGCAGGGGGCGGAAACGTTGCCCCCTGCGCCTCTCTCAACCTCCTGACTCAGCCTTCGCTTTCTGCACGAATGATCTGGTAGTCAATCGGCTTGAAGGTGCCGTTGTTGCTGCCCTCGGCGGAGCAGGCGGTCAGGCCCACCACAAGGTCCATCTCGGCGCGCAGTTCCAGGCGCTGCCCGGCGCGCGACAGGGGCGGGGCGATCACCACGCGCCCGCGCTCGTCCACCCGCACGTTCATGAAGATGTTCAGGGTGGTGGGAATCTGGTCCGGGGCAATGCCGTAGGGCGCGAACGCCGAGACCAGATTGGAAAAGCAGCTGGGGTGGCCCTCGGCGGTGCCGGGCGGGTACAGCAGTTCAAAGGTTTCGGTCGAGCAGGGGGTCAGCAGAAAATCGTGCTGGCCCACATCGTCGCGCAGCAGGGTGAACATGGGGCGGCTGCGGTTGCTGTACAGCACGTGCCCGGTGGTGAGGTAAATCGTCTCGTTGTAGTCGAAGGTGCGCCCCGACGACAGCCATTCCTCGCGGTTGCCCTCGGCAAAGGCCATCAGGTCGGCCACCTGCTCGCCCTGCGGGTCAATGACCACCAGCACGTCGCCGCGACGCAGCTGAAAGCCGGTCCCGCTCTGGGGAGGAATACGGTGGGTGGAGAGGGTCATGGCTGCACCCTAGCGGCGGCGCCGCCGGGCACACTGTAGGCAATCTTGTGGGTCATGGGCGCCTCAGCTGTGTCCAAAGGGGCAGCGGCCCTTGGGGGCCTGGGGCTCGTGCGGGAACGGCGCTGCCCAATCCGCCTCGACCGCGCGGCCGGAATACTGGCGGGCTTCGGTGACCTCGCCGTGGTTGGCCAGGTTGGGGTTCAGGCTGCCCTGCAGCTTCAGTTCGCGGGCGCGGATGGTCTGCTGCATGCGGGGGAACCGCCCCGAGTCGCGCAGCGCCTGAAACTGACGGTGGGCGTTGAACACCAGCGCCGGAAAGGGGAGGGTACGCGCCACGCGGCTGCTGCGCGGGTGCAGGCCAATGATGAAAAAGGCCCGGCCCCCGAACGAGAATCCGAAGCGCGGGTCCTGGGGATTGGCGCTGACCTCCGGACTGTAGGGCACGGTGTCCAGGCGGTGCAGGGCGCGCAGCAGGGCCCACAGCTGGGCTTCGAATTCCTCTTCCGAGGTTGGGGCCTCGCCGCCGAACGTGGCGATCATGCTGGTGAAGTCTGAATCCATGCGGTCCTGGTCAAGCACAAAGCGGGCCAGATCCTGGGCCAGCGCCTGAACACTGGCCTCGTCGGAAAGGGCGCCGTAGCAGCCCAGGGCGTAGCAACTGGTGTTCAGCGAGGCGCGCGCCGCCACGCAGGAAAAGGTGGGGGCCAGGATGGCCTCGCGCAGCGCCCCATGCCGGGCCTGCACCTCGGCGGTGACGGGGCCGCCCGTGGCCTGGGGCTCACCGCTGCAGATGAGGTGATAGCTGCTGGCGGAAGACGGGGCAATCGTGGGCAAGCGCGCCGGGCGCCGGGAAATGTACTGGGTCATGGGGTGGCCTCCTGGGTGGGCACAGGGCACGCAGGGCGCGCCGGTCAGGAGGTCACCCTAGAAAAGAGGGCCCAGGCTCATCAGGAAGAAATCCCGGAATCTCCCTCAGGTCTAAATGCCCGGTCAACCCTGGCTTAAGCGCCGCCGTGGAAAACAGGCGGCGCCACTGAGGAAGCTGAGAAGTTGGGGAAGATGCAGGCGCGGGCTAGGGCAGACCGCGCCGGCAGCGGTCACTCAGGATGTCCGCCTGTGCCCGGGCCAGCCCCAGGGCTGGGATGCCCAGGCGCTCGCGTTCGCGGTCGGTGGTGCCGGCAGCCACGGGCGCCAGCTGAATGTCGCAGGGGCGCACCTCTACAAACTGCGTGCCGTAGCGCTGGGGCCGGCCCAGGCTCATCTGCCAGCGGTCGAAGGTGGCGCCGTACAGCCAGCCCGCTTCCCGGATGCCGCCCTGGGCCAGGGCCTGCGCGGCCAGCCAGTGCGCCAGCTGGTAGTGCGCGGAGCAGTCGCCGTGCTGAAACACCAGCGCCGCTGAAAAGGCGTCCCGGGCACTGCCCAGGCGGCCAGAACGCAGCAGGGCCAGCGTCTGCACCCGCCGGGCCTCGTCCTGGGCGGCCAGGGCCTTCCAGTCCATCTGCGCCGGGTTGCCCGTCCGCGCTGCCTGATCGGCCTGCACAATCTGCGCCAGTTGCGCCGAGGCCGCCGGGTCCGGGGTCAGGCCAAAGACCACGCGGCCAATGGTCGGGCGACACCCCGTGTCATTCAGCGTGAGCACGGTCGGCGCGCGTGGTCCCCCACCTGCCTGGGCCACGCCCGCCAGCAGGCCAGCGCACAGCAGCAGGCTCAGGGCCTTCATGGCTGCGCCATCCGCAGCTGAGCAGCGGGCATAGGCGTCAGAGTCAGGCGGTGCAAGTCGCTGCCGTCCAAGCGGTAGACAAGCAGCGCGCGTTCGCCTCTCGCCGTAGCTGCCAGAAGTTCGCGCACAGTGTCCACAAGACGCGTGGCAGATTCAGGACTCTCATATATGGAGGCCGTAGTGAATCGCCCGCCGTGGAGTGCCTGAATGGACAACACATAGAGGGGTGGCGTTGGGCTTTGCGGTTTGTGCAGGAACAATACATTACTGATAGCGGCATACAGGGTGCCATCGGCTGCCTTCACCTGGACTTGAGGCTGTACCTTTCGATGATCAGTGGCGCTCGGAGTCGCTGTTAAGGCTGGGTATAGCTGTCCCCGCGCTTGTGGAAACAGAGGGCTGAGTTGGTCAAGCACTGTCGGGCCGAGCAGGTCAGTGAGCAGTACCGGGTGCTGGTCGGTGCCTAACTGTAGACGGGCGGGGCCCACCGTCAGGGTGGGATTGCGCAAACCGCTGAGCATCAATGGCACTGTCACACTGCGTTTGAGGGCCATTAGCAGCACGCCGCCGTTCACATATGTCGCACCGTTAATCCTCTGAGTGCTGTACTCCAGATTGACCCCCTGAAACGGCTCCTCACCGGGGAACGACACCTGAAACATCTCCGCGCCTTGCACCGAAGTAATTGTCACGCCGCCGGCCTCCAGGGCCGAGAGCACATCGTCCAGTCTGAGGAGATTGGCGGCGTAGCTGGGCATGTTCTGGCGGCATTCGCTGACTAAGGCTTCTAGACCGCCGGGTTCGTTCAGCCGGCTACGGAGATGGGCGGCTTCGTCGGCTGGCAAGCGTCCCAGCACACTGGCCTGCACCTGGGCCCGGCCAGCGGGCGTGGCCTGCAGCCGCTGGGTGGCCGCCGCCGTGGCCCCAGGCACCAGTTGCACATACAGTTCCTCCAGGGTGCAGGCCGGGGCCATGCGGGGGTCAAGGATGGCCTGCACCGTGCCCACCTGCGCGGCGGCCTGCAGGCTCAGCAGTCCGGCCACGCCCAGGGCCAGGGCGCCGCGCAGGGCGACAGGCACGCTGTGCACCCGGCTGAGGTCCCGGGCAATCGCGCCGGGGCGGCCCAGATCGCGCAGGGCAGCGCGTTCGGCATCCTCGGGGCTCAGGCCGCACAGCCCGTAGCGGTACACCTTGTCTTCCACCGCGCCGCGCAGTTCCAGCTGGGCGTCGCGCCTTTTCTGGCCCCACAGCCCCCGGGTGGCCTGCCGCACAAACCGGTCGGTGGCGCTCATGCCGGGCTCCCAATCACGCCGCGCACGGCGCGGGCAAACTGCTCGTAGCGCTCGCGCTGGGCACGCAGTTCCTGCTGGCCGGCTGGGGTCAGGGTGTACACCTTCACCGGACTGCCGCCCCGGGGCAACACCTGAAATTCGCCGCGCAGAAAGCCCTGCTTTTCCAGGCGGTGCAGCGCCGGGTACAGGGTGCCCTCGCGCAGAGAGAAGTAGCCGTCGGTGGCGGCCTGCACGTCGGCGATGATCTGGCCGCCGTAGCGGGGGCCATGCTCCAGGCTGGCCAGGAGAAGCAGGTCGAGGTGGCCTTTGAGTTGCTGCGCGTCCATAGAGCTCCTTTCCGGGACTGCTAGGGCAGCCTCGGTTTCCGATGTGCTGGCATCGTAAAGCGAGGGGCATCGGGATGCAAGGGCAAGTGACCGCGCACAGAAGTGTGACCGGTGACCCTCAACGCGTTACTGCGGCTGGCGCTGGTCCAGCACCTGAAAGGTCCAGGCGCGCACGCCTTCAGGGACCGGCAGCGGCGGCACCTCGCCGGCCCAGCGGCTGGCCACCAGGGTCAGGGCGGGTTGCCCGGGGCTGAGCAGCAGCTCCGCGCCCAGAAAGCCGGGCTGCGCGGGCAGCGCGTCCAGTAAGCCATGCAGGGCCGCGCGGGCGGCGTCGCCCTGACCCTCGGCGTAGTGCACCCAGGCGCTCATGGGTAGAAGCTGAGGGGATCGCGCGGCGTCCAGCTTTCGCCCGGGCCCCAGCGCAAGTAGGTGCCGAAATGCAGGTGGGGGCCGGTGCTGCGCCCCGTGTCGCCCACCCGGCCCACCGCCTGCCCCTGCACCACGGGTTCGCCCGCACGCACCAGCGTGGCACTCAGGTGGGCGTAGCGGGTGACCCAGCCGCCCTCGTGCTGCAGCACCACGGTCCAGCCCCAGCCCCGGGCAAAGTCGGCGCGGGCTTCGAGCACTCGCCCGGCGCGGGCCGCCACCACAGGCGTGCCCACCGGCGCGCTGATGTCTATGCCGTAGTGCATTTCCCGCTCGCCCAGCAGTTCGCGCTCGCCATACCCGCTGCTGACGCGGTGGTGGCCCACCACCGGCCACACCCACTGGCCCCGGCCACTGCTGGCGGTGCGGACCACGGCGCCCCCGCTGGTCCTGGCGGGTGCGGCTACGCTGCCCCGCGCCGGAATCTTCAGCTTGGCCCCGGCCCACACGGCCCGGCCCCCCTTGTACTGCGGGTTGGCCTGTAGCAGCGCCCCCAGGCTCACCCCGGCGCGCGCCGCGATGCTGCTCAGAGTCTCGCCCGGCGCCACGGTGTAGGCGCGGCCGGGGGTGGGGCGCTCGGGCACGGTTAAGACCCAGCCGGCCTGCAGCGCGCCGCCGCGCAGCCTGGGGTTGGCCGCCTGCACCTGGGCCGTGCTCAGACCGTACCGGGCGGCAATGCCACTGAGGGTATCGCCGGGCTTCACGCGGTAAGACGCGGCCCCGGCCACGGTGCCCAGCAGCAGCAGGCCCACCATGAAGAAAGGCTTCACGCCGCGTAGCATAGGTCTCATGCCCGCCGCGCACCGTGAGAAAGCCCGCGCTTGGCCCTCTTCCCCATGACCCGCTCGCCCGCCCCCCTGTCCCCGGCCTTTCGTCCCCCCGACGGCCACCGCCGCCTTCGCCTGACCGTGGCCTGGGACGGCGCCCCTTACGCCGGCTGGCAGGCCCAGGCCAACGCCCCCAGCGTGCAGGACACATTGCACGCGGCGTTCGCCGGGCTGGGTGCCGACCGCTTCCGCCCGGTGGCGGCCGGCCGCACTGACGCCGGGGTGCACGCCGAGGCCATGCCCGTGCATGTGGACGTGCCCGGGACCTTCCGCGTGCCCCCGGAGCGGCTGGCCCGCGCGCTGAATGCGTGGCTGCCGCCGACGGTGGCGGTGCTGGACGCCCAGCCTGCCCCCTCTGGCTTTCACGCCCGCTTTTCGTGCCTGGAGCGGCGCTATGTCTACCGCCTGTGGTGCGCGCCGCAGCGCCATCCGCTGTGGGCGGGTCGGGCGCTGCATGTGCCGCCGGCCCTGGACGTGGCGGCCATGAACGCCGCCGCGCAGGCCCTGACCGGCACCCATGACTTCGCCGCCTTTGCCACCCAGGAAGACCGCCAGACCGTGCGCGAGCTGCGGCACCTGACCGTGGTGCCCGGGGTCGCCCCAGACGGGGCCGGGCTCTGGGTCATTCACGTCCACGGCGAAAGCTTCTTGCGCCACATGGTGCGCGGGCTGGTGGGCACCCTGCTGCTGGTGGGGCAGGGCAAGCTGGACCCGGCCGGGGTGCAGGGCATCTTGCACAGCCGCCAGCGTGCGCAGGCGGGGGCGAACGTGGCGGCCAGCGGGCTCTACTTCGCGGGCGCGCTTTACCCCGGAGACCCGGCCAGCACCACCACCCGTTCCTCGCGGTAGAGGAGGCCCTGGGGCCCGGCCTGTGCGTCCCAGTCGCCCAGGCGCCCGGGTTCCTGCATCCAGGCGCAGCGCGTGGCCCAGTCTTCGCGGGTGGGCACACGCGCCTGCACACTCACCTGCCATTCGCCCAGCACCGGCCAGCCCACCGCCGCCAGCCGTTCAGGCACCTGCGGCACATGCAGCCGGGGCCCCACATACAGAAAGCGGGCGCCCGGGGCCGCCAGTTCGGGAAGGCGCAGGATGACACTGGTGGGCCCGCGCCGCGACACGATCAGATCGAAAGGGCCCCCCAGGGCTTGGGGCACCTCGCCCTTGCCGTTCCAGGCCACGAACTCGGCGCCGGGGGCCTGCACCTGGGCCTGGGCCAGAAAGTCTGGGGCCGCGTCGTAGCCCACCCAGCGCGCGGCCAGGGGGCCAAAGCGCGTAGCGTCCGGGCCGTGGCCGCAGCCCGCTTCCAGCACGCGCGTCTGCGCGGTCAGCTGCCCCATCAGCAGCAGGTCGAAGGTCTGTTCGGGGTCGGGGCCGTCCAGGGTGCGGGTCCAGGGGTGGCGGTATTCGCCGCGTTCCTGGGCCAGCCGGGCGTACCACGCGGGGGAATGGGGGCGCTCCGTCACGGCCGCACCGTACCCTGCGCGGGCCTGGGTGCGCATCGGCCATGAAGCGCAGGCCCGGGTGCCCCTCATGCGGCCCGGCGCGCCTGCCCGTTAGCCTAGGGCCATGCCCGAACTGGTGGTGTTTCCGGGACCCCGCCTGCCCAAAGACGGCGCCCAGCCCCCGTGGCGCGGCGGGCTGGTGGGCTGCGGCGCCCTGAGCGCGGCGACCCTGCTGCGTGTGCAGGCCGAGCGGCAGGCTCTGGACCTGCCCCCACGGGACGAGCTGGCTGGCGAACTGGCTGCGTGGCAGGGGGCCTTCCGGGTGCCCCTGACCGGCGGCTGGCGGGCCACCTGGCCGTGGCGCTGGCTGGGCGGGGTCAACGGCTATCTGGCCGCCCGGAACCTGCCCCTGCGCGCCCGGGGGCTGTGGGGTGTGCGCCGGGGGCCTGCCTTGGAAGTCCATCTGGAGCGGCTGTTTGCCCAGGGCCTTCCTGTGGTGGGCCTGGAATTCAGCCCCCGGCAGCAGCATTACGGGGTGCTGCGCGCCTACCAGCCGGGCGGTGAGCTGCGCGCCGTGCTGAACGCGACGGGCGAGCCCTTGGAGCTGAGCCCCCGCCTGGGCCTGGGCGGCGTGTTCTGGGTGGAACCTGCGCCCTGATCCAACTTCACGGAGCAGCGCTTGAGGCCGGCACGGTGCCCACCGCCAGCAGATGCGGGCTGATGCCCAGTAAGGCCGGGTCACGCTCCACCTGCCGCAGCGCCCGCAGGATCCCCGCGCGCCGGGCGGGGTCGGCCAGCGCCTGTTCGGGGTCGCGCAGCAGGTTCGTAGGCCCTTCAATGGCCAGCACCTCCACCCCCGCAAAGCCAGCAGCCTGCACTTCAGCGGCCAGTTCTTGCGGGTGGTGAAAATAGGCAGTGGTAAAGAAGCCGGGGCGGCCTTCTGGGTTGTGGTAGACGCCCGTTTCGTAGGCGGTTTCCCGGATGGACCGGGCGTAGGCCTCATCTATGTCCAGGCGCGAGAAGTCGCCCGCTATGGCGGCGGCCCGCGAGATGGCCGCCACCAGCACCCGCCCACCCGGCTTCAGCACCCGGCGCGCTTCGGCCAGGGCCTGGGCCCGGTCGGCCTCTGCGGGCAGGTGGTACAGCGGGCCCAGCAGCAGCGCGGCGTCGGCCTCTTCGTCTGGGTAGGGCAGCCTCCGCGCGTCCCCCAGCGTCACCGAAGCCAGCCCCGCCAGCGTGGGATCGGCGCGCAGCCGTTCGACATGCCCTGGCATGGCGTCCAGCGCGTGCACCACGTACCCCTGCCCCAGCAGTTCCCGTGCATAGGCGCCTGCCCCAGCCCCCACATCCACCACCGTGGCCGGCGCCGGCGGCAACAACCGGCCCAGTAACTCCACTGTCCGCACGAATTCCACCGTGCCCAGCCCGCGCGTTAAACGGTCATGCTCCCGGTCCTGCCCGTAATACGCGCTGATCTCGGTCATGCAGCAGCCTAGAGGAGACCACCCCCCAAAGACCTGCGCCGGGTGGCTTATGCCTTCAGAGAGAAAAGAGGTCAGCCAATGCCGTGAGAGCTTTGGCCCATGTTCTAAAAAGTAGAACTTTCGGGCCCACACCAAGTTGCCAGTGCCCCGCTACCGCCCAGGTCCAGCCGAGGCCGTCGTGCCCGAAGGGCGCGGGCCATTGCGCTGGGGCGGAGGCTGGCGTCGAAGCCGGACACGTCAACGGATAGAGCGAACCCGCCAACATCAGTAAAAACTCTTGCCCAGTGCGAACGTTTGCTCCCCCTGCCCCTCTGGGGTAGGGGGCTGGGGGGTGGGGCTACTGCGAGAAACCGAACCCCACCCCCGTCGCCAGCTCGGGGTACCCCGCCTCCACCAACGCCCTATCCCGAATCCGGCAAGAATCACACACCCCACACGGCTCCGCCCCCCCCTGATAGCAGCTCCACGTCACCGCCACCGGCACCCCGACCTCCAGCGCCGCCCGCACAATGTCCACCTTGGTCATGTGCACCAGCGGCGCACAGAGCACCGCCCCACGCCCTTCCAGCCCCGCCTTCGTGGCCAGGTCCGCCAGCGTTTGAAACGCCGCCAGATACTCCGGGCGGCAGTCGGGATAGCCGCTGTAATCCACGGCGTTGATCCCCAGAAACAGCCGCTCGGCCCCCATCGCCTCGGCCAGACTGAGCCCCACCGCAATGAACACGGTGTTGCGCCCCGGGACGTAGGTGGGCGGAATCACGCCGTCCTCGGTGCCATCGGTGGGCACGGCGATGGTGTCGTCGGTCAGGGCGCTGCCCCCGAACGACCCGATGTTGATGTCAATCACGCGGTGCTGGGCCCCAAAGTGCTGTGCCACCTGGGCGGCGCGCTCCAGTTCCACAGTGTGGCGCTGGCCGTAGCGGAAAGACAGGGCGGTGCAGGCGTAGCCGTCCCGGGTGGCCAGGCCCAGCACGGTGCTGGAATCCAGGCCGCCGGAAAGCAGCACCACGGCGCGTTTGGCGGGTTCGGTCATGGTCAGTACCCCAGGGCGGGATTGCCGCCCAGCGGAATGAGGCGTCGGTCGCTGCCCGCGTCCAGTTCGTCGGCGCGGTACAGCTTGTGCATCTGGTAGCCCGCGCGCAGGCGGGGGTTGGTCTTCACCGCTTCGGTAATCGCGTTCAGCACGGCCGCGTCCCGGTCGCGCGCCCGGCTCCATTCGGGGTGCAGCCAGATCACGGCGTCGTCCCGCAGGCCGGTCAGCGTGGCCAGCCCCGCCGCGATATCGCCGGCCTCCTGCACGATGAGCTTTACTTCGTCGGCGCGGGCCACCACGCTGGGCTCGGGCCATTGCCCGAACGGCTTGGGCGAGAGGGTCACCCAGTCCAGCTCGCCACGCAGGGGGGCAATGCCGCTGGTTTCCAGGTGAACGCGGCGCCCCAGCGCGTGCAGGGCGTCGGTGAGGTGCGCCAAGTCAAACAGAATGGGCTCACCTCCGGTGATCACCACGACGGCGCCGTCCGGGCTCTCGGCGCGCACGAGGTCCGCCAGGGCCGGCGCCCCCAGCAGCGTGACCCCCTGGGGCCGGAACGCCGGGTGCCAGGTGCCGGCACTGTCGCACCACGGGCAGGCCTGCGGGCAGCCGTACAGCCGGATGAAGTAGGCCGCCCGCCCCAGATGCACCCCCTCGCCCTGCCAGGTGTAGAAGCGCTCGTAGATGGGGTACTTCATTCCCAGTACTCGCAGCAGCTGTCCGGGGTTTCCCACAGCGTGACGCGCAGTTTCAGGTCTGCGCCGTCGTCCCCGTCCGGCAGGTCCGTGCGCACCCGCGCCAGGGTGTGGCGGTGCAGGTAGGCGGCAATCACCTCGGCGGTGGTGTCGTCCCCCAGTTCGGGCAGGTCGTTCAGGAAGGCGTGGTCCAGGCCGCCGGCCTCCACATCTTTCTTGGCCCACTTCAGGGTCTTGAAGTCGGCCACCATGACCGCGCGCTTCACATGGGCACTGGGGCGCAGCCGCTCGCTGGTCAGTGCCAGGCGCACGCGGTAGGTGTGGCCGTGCAGGCGCCCGCAGGGGCCGTCGTAGCCCACGATCACGTGCGCCGAGTCGAAGGTGAACTCGGTCGTCAGGGTCCAGGGCATCTCAGCGGGCCTGGTGGTCGGGGGCCACGTAGCGCACGGTGCAGATGGTGTTCAGGCCGCCGCGCATGCCGTAGTCGCAGCGGAGCTCCATGCGCAGGGGATTCAGCAGCGCCACCAGATCGGCCAGCACGCGCCGGGTGGCGTGCTCGTGGTAGATGCCCACAAAGCGGTAGCTGGTGAGGTAGTACTTCAGGCTTTTCAGCTCCACGCAGGTTTCGCGCGGCAGGTAGCGGATTTCCAGCCGTCCAAAGTCCGGCAGGCCGCTCCAGGGGCAGACCGGGCTGAACTCGTCGGTCACGATTTCAATTTGCATGGGCTCGCCGGGGTAGCGCACGGGGTCGTCCTCGCGCACGTATGGGAAGGTGCCCAGCACGGCCACGTCAATGGCGTCCAGGCCCTGCACGTCGTAGCGGCGGTCAAAGCCGGGGTTCTGGGGTCCGCAGTCGGCCCCGGTGGTCAGGTTGGTCATGAGGTCTCCCGGTGCAGCCCGCCCGCTTGGTACGGGGGAACTGGGACAACAGCACAGGTTGTCCTTGTTGGGAGCCGCCAGCGCCGTGACGGGCGCCGGGCGGGCTCGGGGGCATTATCCGGGGCCAGGGGGCAGAAACCAAGCAGGGATAGAGAGGCACAGCAAAAAGCCCCACCGCAGGGGTGGGGGCTTCTCGTGGTGGCCAGGGCCGGACTTGAACCGGCGACCCAACGATTTTCAGTCGTTTGCTCTACCAGCTGAGCTATTTACCTCGTCCCAGACAGCATATCCTGCTCATTTTGGACTGTCAATCTTGCGTTAGAGCAAATGATTGCTCCAGAAATCTCAGCAGGGAGTCGCTACATGAACGGGAGGGATAACACAGCCAGGCCTGCACTCTATGCCTGCAGCCTAGCTTTCAGCCAATTTCTTTTCACCGAAGGGCGCCACTCGTTGTAGCTTATGGAACAACCTCTTCACGACTTAACTAGCCGCATCATCTCTGTGAACGCCATTCACCGATTCCCCTGTGCGCTCTGCTCTTGCCCCCTCGGCGCTCACTTCGCCAATCGCCTGCTTGACAAGTATCAACAGCGCCTCATCCGATAGCCCTTAGCGAACTAAACCCGGGGGAGAGAATGGCACGCAAAGAAGACGCGAAAGAAGCTCATGATATGCAGCTTGCCGTCCTTTATGAGAGTCAGACGGCAGTGCTGCATCGCTTCTGGAGTACGGGCGAAGTTGAGTTATGGATTGAAGGCCAAAAGACAGTGAGATTGACGGTGGAGGCGCTTGCCCTGCACAACGTGGAACAAAGAGAAAAACTCTGGTCTCTCGTGGAAATCCATTGTCCTGCAAGTCTGGTTCGAAAGAAAAAACGGGCGTTCAAGAACCTTCCTCAGCGAGATGCAGCCAAACTCTCGATCGTCGATCAGGAAATCCCAGCACCGCGACCAGTGAGGCAAATAGACCTGTACGACGTGGATGGAGGATCACGGCCCCTCAACCGTGAGCCGATGATTTATCTGAAAAAGCCGTGGCGCGACGGGCAGCTGAAGGTTCAAGGTCTTGTTGCCAGTGGCATGGTTTTGATGGTGGATGGACAGAGGGTCGACGTGGAAGTCGTACTCGGCTTGTACCCGCAGAAGGCCAAGGGGCTCCGGAGGATGATCTCGAACTTTCGGCAGGAGCAGGGACTGGGAGGGTTCAATCTGCCTCTTCCACCGCGTGGAGAGCTTCCTCAACAGGGTTTACCTACAGATTTCTTGCCAGCTGCTCTGGCTGATGTGGACGGCGACCTGGGACTCCAGCCCTTCAGGGAACGAGGTCGAGAGGATGCTGTAGGTGTGTCCGGACAGCCACCAAAGAAGCGTGCATCGGACACAGGTCAACAGAAGCCGCACGTGAGCCGTGCAACTGAGGCCACTGAGGGCACACCAGAGGTCGAAAGCTTCTTGGGGTCACCACCCTTCAAGGAGCGAAAACGGAGTGCTGATTCGAGCCTGGCGAAACCGGCTCAACGCAAGGCGGAAAAATCCGCAAGTCAACCAACCCGGACTGCTCAAGTCAATCGCGCTGAGCCACGACGAGACATCAAGAAACCCAAGGGCGCCAGCAACGAACTCATCCGGCTGGTTGATGTGCGGGTGGGGCGATACCACGTTCAGGGCGTGAGTAAAGACGCTTCCCTGTGGTTGATCAATGGTAGGCAAGGGACCCTCACTGAACTTGCCCGCGATCTCCCTCATTACTTTTCAGACATCGTGACAAGCTCAAAAGCCGTTATAGGACGCAAGAACTTCGAGCATATCCGCTTGCTTTACGCCAATCTATTCCGCGCAGCGGAGAAGGCGCAGAAAAGCCGCCTTCAGCCTGTTCGGGAAGAGCGGATTCTTCAGTTCACACGCCCCCTGAACAATCGCGCTCGCTTCGTAAGGTAAGAGCGTAACAACGGACGGCCTGCCTTCATCTACACGTGGTCGGCAGCCCCGCTACGCACCGCAAGCGCTTGTAACGGTTTCACGCTTGTGTACCCGCTACCCTACATGGCACTGTGACGAGTTCCGTGGATACACCGAACGCTGCGCCAGCAGCGTTGAACACCATCAACAATCAGGCCAGTCTCATCTGGAATATTGCAGACCTGTTGCGGGGTGACTTCAAGCAGTACGAGTATGCAGATGTCATCCTGCCACTGACGGTCATGCGCCGTCTCGACAGCGTGCTGGCTCCGACGCATGCACGCGTGCAGGAGCAGTACCTGGGGTTCAAGGACAAGCTTGACAATCTGGACCCTGTGTTGACGCGCGCGTCCGGGCAGAAGTTCTACAACACCAGCCGCCTGACGTTCACGGACATTGCCACAAGCACCAAGGATCACGCGGTGAACCTGCGCGCCTATATTCAGGGGTTCAGTCAGAACGTCCGGGAGCTGTTCACGGATCACTTCGGGTTCATGACGCAGATTGATCGCCTTGACAGCGCTGACCTGCTCTACCTGGTCCTACAGAAGTTCAGCACGGTGGACCTGTCCCCGGCCCAGGTCAGCAATCTGGAAATGGGGTACGTGTTCGAAGAGCTGATCCGGAAGTTCAACGAGCAGAGCAACGAAACAGCCGGGGAGCACTTCACGCCCCGCGAAGTGATCCGCCTGATGGTCAGCCTTCTGTTCACAGGTGACGAGGACGCTCTGAACGTGCCCGGCGTGGTTCGTACTGTGTACGACCCGACGGCCGGGACAGGTGGCATGCTCAGTATCGCCAAGGAGCACGTGCGGGAGCAGGTGAATGCCAAGGCGAACATCCGCCTGTTCGGCCAGGAGCTGAACCCCAAGTCCTACGCAGTCTGTAAGAGCGACCTGTTGATCGTCGGGGAGGACGACAGCCGCATATATCTCGGAAACAGCCTGACGCAAGACCAGCTCAACGGCCGTGAAGGTCGCCCAAAGACCTTTGACTACATGCTCTCTAACCCTCCGTTCGGTGTGGACTGGAAGAAGATCCAGACAGCTATTGAGGAGGAGCACAGCCAGCAGGGATTTGAGGGGCGCTTCGGTGCAGGCACGCCCCGCGTCAGCGACGGCAGCCTGCTGTTCCTGCAGCACCTCATCAGTAAGATGAAACCGGAAGGCAGCCGGATTGCCATCGTCCTGAACGGCAGTCCGCTGTTTACGGGCGATGCTGGCAGCGGCGAGAGCGAGATCCGCCGCTGGATCCTGGAAAATGATTGGCTTGACGCGCTCATTGCCCTACCGGACCAGCTGTTCTACAACACCGGAATCAGTACATATATCTGGGTGCTCGATAATGCCAAGCCGGAGTCGCGACGCGGCAAGGTGCAATTGATCAACGCGGCAGGGTTCTCGCGCAAGATACGCAAGAGCCTGGGCGACAAGCGCAACGAGATCAGTCCCGAGCAGATTAGGGAGATCGTGCGGCTGTACCGCGAGGCGGGTGAGGCGCAGAGCGACCTCGTGAAGATCTTCGACACCACCGACTTCGGCTACCGCAAGGTGACGGTCGAGCGTCCTCTGCGCCTGAACTATCAGGCGAGTCTGGAACGCATCGAGCGGCTCAACGCGAAGAAGTCCCTTCAGAAGCTCGCTGCGGAAACGCGGCAGGGCCTCGTGACTGCCCTGGTGGATCTGGGAGAGGACGTCTACCGCGACCACAAGGTTTTCGAACGCCAGCTGCACGGGGCGCTCCTCAAGGCGAGGGTCAAGCTCAAGACGCCCGAACTAAAAGCGGTCCTGGAGGCTCTGAGCGAGCGGGACGAGGCCGGGGAGATCGTGACCGATAAGGACGGTCGCCCCCTCCCCGACCCTGATTTGCGGGATACCGAGAGCGTGCCGCTGAACGAAGACGTGCAGGCGTACTTCGAGCGTGAGGTGCGCCCTTACGTGCCAGATGCCTGGATCAACACAGAGATCTGTGACCATAAGGACGGACTTCCCGGCAAGGTCGGGTACGAGATCAGCTTCACGCGGTACTTCTACACCTACACCCCGCCGCGGCCCCTTGAGGCCATTCAGGCAGACATCCGCACGCTGGAGGCGGAGATTATGGAGATGCTGCGGGACCTGAACGTATGACCCGACCCAGCATCGCTGAACTCTTAGAACGCCTCGGAGAGCTGGATGAAGGGGAGCGCATTGAGGCAAAGCGAGGCCAGCAGGCTGGGAAGTCCATCCTCGAGACCATCTGCGCGTTCAGCAACGAGCCAGGCCTCGACGGGGGATTCATCCTCCTCGGGGTCGAGAAGGACAGTAGCGCGCTCCTGGATGTATATGCGCCTGTGGGCGTAGAGGACCCCGACAACCTGATTAACACCCTAGTCACGCAGACGCGGGAGGCGTTCAATGTCCCGGTCCGGCCCGAGGTGTGGCAGGAGCGTATTGGGGGCAAGCTCGTCGTCGGCCTGTATGTGCGCGAGGCATCCGCGGAGCAGAAGCCGGTGTTTTTCAAGAAAACCGGGCTGCCCGGCGGAGCCTTTCGCCGGATCGGAAACAGCGACCAGCGCTGCACCGAGGAAGACTTAAATGAGCTGTACCAGGGCCGGGCCACGGGGAGTTACGACGACACCATCGTTCCTGATGCCACGCTTGAGGACATTGATCCGGCTGCGCTGGAAGACTACCGCGCCGAGCGGCGCAAGGTGAATCCGATTGCGGAGGAACTCGAGTACAGCGACACAGATCTACTCAAAGCCCTGAGTGGCATTCGCCAGGACAGCAAGGGCAGCTGGCGGCCCACGGTTGCGGGCCTTCTGCTGTTCGGAACGGGCATCGCCCTGCGGCGCTTTTTTCCGCTAATGCGTGTGGATTACATCCGTATCATCGGCAAGCAGTGGATCGAAGACCCTGAACACCGGTTCGATACCGTGGAGCTCCGCGCGCCCCTGATGCGGCTGGTGCGCCGCACCGAAGCGGCCATCCTCGACGACCTGGTGAAAAGCTTCCGTCTGCCAGAAGGCCAGCTTCAGGCACAGCACACACCAGCCATCCCTCAGCGGGTGATTCGCGAGGGGCTGGTCAACGCGCTAATGCACCGTAGCTACCGGCAGCACAGCCCAGTACAGGTCATCCGGTATGCCAACCGCCTAGAGTTCCGCAACCCCGGTTACTCGCTGAAGTACGAGGAGCGACTGGGAGAGCCTGGCAGTGAGACGCGTAACCCCAAGATTGCTGCCGCACTGCACGATACGAATTTCGCGGAAACCAAGGGCAGCGGCATTCGCGTGATGCGCAAACTGATGGAGGCAAGCGGACTCACGCCGCCCCACTTCGAGTCAGACCGCCCTGACAACCGATTCATCGCCACGTACCTGTTCCACCACTTCCTGAGTGCGGAGGATCAGCAATGGCTCCGGCAATTTCAGGGCGCGCAGCTCACAGATGAGGATGCCCGTGCGCTGATCTATGCCCGTGAGACAGGGGCCGTCACAAACGCGGCATACCGCGATCTGAACAGGGTGGATACCCTAACTGCCAGCAGGCGCCTGAAGTATTTATGCAGTCAAGGCGTGCTGGAGTCCCGGCACAAGGGCCGTGCAACCTACTACGAACTAGCAGACGGGTGGGCACAGGTCACCATAAGTTCAACTCAGGCAGATGCTGCATTGCTATCTGCCATGCCCGATACCTTACCTGCCATGCCTAGTGGCTTACCTGCTATGCCTGAGTCCCTGACACAGCAGATTGCCGAGCTGGGGGAGCGCAGCGACCGCGACAGCATCCGCGCCGTAATCGTGGAGCTGTGCCGACTCGCGCCGCAGACTGCTGAAGCCCTAGGGCAAATGGTGGGTCGCAACCCTCGTTACGTCCTAGCTGAGTACGTGCGCCCTCTACTCCACGCTGCCGTGTTGGAGTACACCATCCCAGATCAGCCCAAGCACCCCAAGCAGGCGTATAGAGCTGTAAAGAAGGACGAAGAATGACGATTACACTCCCCAAAAACGAAAAACATTTGCAGTCCATTCAACCTTACGCCACATATAAGCCATCTAGTATCAGTTGGCTCAAAGAAATACCTACACACTGGGATTCTAGAAAGGCTCAGTATTTATTCACTAGGATGCAGCGCCCAACGCGGAATGAAGATGAAGTTATTACCGCGTTCCGAGATGGGCAGGTGACATTGCGGCGGCTGCGCCGTGAAGAGGGTTACACATTTGCGGCCAAAGAGATTGGTTACCAGGGTGTCCGCAAAGACGACTTGGTGATTAGCGCTATGGATGCCTTTGCAGGCGCTATCGGGGTATCTGATTCAGACGGCAAATGCTCACCTGTGTATTCAGTGTGCAAGCCAGCCTCCGATGCACTCCCGCACTTCTATGGGTACATGCTCCAAAACATGGCGCGGACAGGCTTCATCACATCTCTTTCGAAAGGTATTCGTGAGCGCTCCACAGACTTTCGTTTCTCAGAGTTCAAGGTCCTAGAGTTGCCCCTTCCACCGCTTCTCGAGCAGCGTGCCATTGTTGCCTTTCTCGATCGTGAGACAGTACACCTTGACGGACTGATCAAGCGCAAGGAGCGGCTGCTGGAGCTGCTGGAGGAGCAACGGCAGGCCGTGATTTCACAGGCAGTAACACGAGGCCTGAATCCAGATGTGGCACTGAAGGATTCCGGTGTGTCCTGGCTGGGACCGGTGCCGGAGGGGTGGCGTCGTACCGCCCTCAAACATGTTCTTGCGGTACCTATCTCTGACGGCCCACATGAGACTCCTGAGGCAGTTGAGGATGGTGTTCCGTTTGTGTCTGCAGAGGCTGTAAAGAATGGCCGCCTCGACTTCTCCAGGCGCTGGGGAAATATCTCCCGCGAGATGCATCTGTCATATAGTAAAAAGACCAGAGTCCAACGCAATGATCTGCTGATGGTTAAGTCAGGTAATACTACTGGGAATGTTGCACTGGTCGACACAGATGAAGAATTCAGTATTTGGTCTCCATTAGCGCTTATTAGAGCAAATCAAAAAGATTTGCTTTCTAGTTATGCTTATTACGCATTACGATCCAGTTTTTTCCAAATAAACGTCTCACTTTCAGCAAGCTATGGTACACAGCCCAATATCGGTATGGGGGTCTTAGGTACACTTCCTGTACCGCTGCCTCCTACTTCTGAGCAGCAAGCCATCGCCATTTATCTCAATGTGGAGAACGCTAAACTCGACGCGCTAGGGCAGAAGCTTGAGCAGAGTATTACGCGCTTGCGGGAGTACCGCGCCGCGCTAATCACAGCGGCAGTCACCGGCCAGATTGACGTAAGAGAGGCGACAAATCAGGGATGAGTGTATACAAGGATTTCGTTCGAGATTTTCCCAAACGGTGCCTTGATCTGCTTCAGCGAAGCGAGAGGATGAACTTCGACCTTGAAGTAACTCAGCTCTTGCTGGTGGCCTCTAGCGGATTCGTCATCCCACGCGAACGGCTCAAGGACCGGAATAACACCCTGGAGCCGGGTCACAGACCAAAGCGTCGAGCCGGCGGGGCAATCGTCGCCAATCATCCTGATGTGGCCGCTTTCCTGGGTCTCGCCGATACTATTCATCAGGAATTCAAACTTCCACTTAAGGCAGGAAGCTTTTGGGCGTTGGTACAGCCATCTGTGCAATATCAGAAGCTCCTGAGGCCCGCTGGCGTCGAGTTATCTGCTCTCGGCGCGATACCCGACAACATGATCACGGAGCGTTTCTTTGACATCCTGAGGAATGGTCTTGCTCACGGCAACATCTTTGTGAAAGGGGATCCCAACCGAGAGATTGCTTCTTTGACCTTTGGTCAAAGCGTTATCAGAGACAGCGACGATTACGAATTTGTGACGTTATCAGTCCAGGATTTTCGCAAGCTGCTGCTCGCATGGTTCGCTCTTCTGCTTGACGAAGGGCTTGCTTCAGGCGTCAAGCCAACGAAACAGGAAGCGACTGATTGAAGTACCACTCAGTTCTGTGGGAACACCCAAGTCTTTCCGTTCCAGCGACCCACGCTGTCGAGGCCACACACGAGGTCGTTGTATCCGCGGGTCTTGCTGGCCAAGATGCCGTACCGGTCGCATCCCAAGCTTTCCTCTAGCAGGACGCGGCCCTGGCGGTCCTTGATACCGCACAGGAGGGTATTCCAGCGGTCCCAGACGCGACAGGTCATCAGTTCTTTCTGCGAGTCACCGCCGACGTTGAAACTCACTGAGGATTTCGCCACATTGAACGACTCAATACGCATCTCAATCAGTGCTGTCAGCTCAGGAATAGGCTGTTCATCTAGGACCACAGCCTTCCCACCAGCGAACCCGAAGCGGGTGACTACTCCCTCCTCCTCGTCGCGCACCTTGACGGCCACTTTGCCTTTGAAGAGTTCAATGGGGGGAGTGCGCCAGGAGGTGAAGGAGTTGGAGATGCGCTGAACATTGCCAGGCTTGTAGGACACAAAAGCGTAGGAGGGTGCGCAGCAATTGCCTCCGAGACTGTAGGAAATCAGCGCGTCGTTGATACCGTCGCCATCGAAATCCCGTACCACGAGGTCAAGAATCGCCATGCCCTCAACAAACCCGTCCGCGCGATCTTCATGGAAGTACGCGCGCGGCAGTTGTTTTATCGTGTCGATAAGCGTCAATGTCTGTCCTCCGGCAGTTGCTGTCAGCCGCCTCATATCTGACGAGATCTTGTACGTGACGGGGGCAGGGGCCGCCAGCGCAGAGCAGGTCATCAGTGAGACGAGGAGGAGTGCACGCATACCTCATGGTAAGGGGGGCGGGTCCGCCGACCTGCTGTCTACGTGTACCAGCAGGCTTTTTGTGCAACAAACGATTCTGGGAACCTGAAAGAATGCCCGGCACATGAGCGCACGCATTCACGGGGGCGAGCACCCGATCCAGAAGATTTTCAGTGACGAATTCGCGTTCACCATTCCGCTGTACCAGCGGCCGTACTCGTGGACGACCGAGCAGGCCGAAGAGCTGCTCAGTGACCTGATCGAGGCGTTGCCTGCCACCAACGAGCAGGTTCAGGAGGGGGAGCCGTACTTCCTGGGAAGCATCGTCCTCATCAAGCAGGACGGAAAGCCGCCGGCCGAGGTGATTGACGGGCAGCAGCGCCTTACCACGCTGACCATCCTCTTTGCCGCCATGCGCGACACCCTCAGCGCCCTCGGGTATACCGGTGCCAAGGGCCTGAACAAATACCTCTTCCAGGAGGGTGACGCTTTTACGGGAACGCCGGATCAGCCGCGGTTGAGCATCCGGGAGCGTGACAACGGGTTCTTCCGCAAGGCCGTGCAGGACGCTAGCCTCGACCTAGCCTCCTTGCAGGCGGTCGTCCTGCCGGACCCACAGCGCAACATTCTGGAGAACCACCAGCTGTTCCGCAGGCGCCTGGAGGCGCTGGGGCAGGAGACCTGCCTGCGGCTGAGCCGGTACATCCTGACCAACTGCTTCCTTGTGGCGGTCAGCACGCCGAACATGGAGTCGGCGTACCGGATCTTCTCGGTCATGAACGACCGGGGGATGGACCTGTCGTACACCGACATCCTGAAGTCGGAAATCATCGGCGCAATTCCCGAAGCGAAGCGGGAGGCGTACACGCAGACATGGGAGTCGACTGAGGAGACGCTGGGGCGCGCGTCGTTCGAGAACCTGTTCTCGCACCTGCGGACCGTGTTCCGGAAGGTTAAGGCGCAGGACACCCTGCTCAAGGAGATCCGACAGTTCGTCCGGCCGCAGGACAACCCGGCCGGCTTCATGGACGACACCCTGCAGCCATACGCGGACGTCTACCGGATTATCCGGAACCAAGAGTACGAGGCGACGCACGGCGCTGAGGCTGTGAACGAACTGACCGGCTGGCTGAGCCGCATCGACAACGAGGACTGGGTACCGCCTGCGCTGGCATACTTCGTGCGGCACCGCAACAACCCCCCGGCTCTCGCAGAGTTTTTTCAGGCTCTCGAACGGCTTGCGGCGGTGATGATGGTGATTCGCGCCGACGTGAACAAACGCATCGGCCGGTATGCCGAGGTGCTTGGCGAGATCGAATCAGGCCGCCCGGTCACGCGGCCAGGCGGGCCGATGGACCTCCGCGCGGATGAGGTGAGCCGCGCGCTGGCGGCACTGAATGCCGACATGTACAACGCCAAGAAGATTAACCGATACGTGCTGATGCGCCTTGACAGTGCTCTGAGCGGCGCCGGGGCCACGTACGACCATAAGATCATCACGATCGAGCACGTCCTCCCGCAGAACCCCAAGCCTGGGAGCCTGTGGCTGCAATGGTTCCCGGATCCTGAGGAGCGGGAGGCCTGGACCCACCGGCTCGGAAACCTCGTGCTGCTGGCCAAGACGAAAAACAGTCAGGCAGGGAATTACGACTTCGACAAGAAGAAGACCACATACTTCCAGGGCAAGGGCGGCGTCACGCCGTTCGCCCTGACGTCACAGGTCACGAACGCCACCACGTGGACGTTGCAGGTGCTGCAGCAGCGCCAACAGGAGAGTGTGGCCGTGCTGGCCAGGCTCTGGAAGCTCTAGGCGCCAAGCACTTGAACGCCGGTCAACCCTTACCCTCATCCCGCATTCCGAAGGAGCCGCATGGACACCACCGAGAAAGCCTTTGAAACGCTGATCGAAGAGCAGCTGCTCGCCAGCGGGTACGCCAAGAGGCTCCCGAAGGACTTCGTGCAGCCTCTGCAGCTTGACCTCGAGCTGCTGGTCACGTTCATCAAGGAAACGCAGCCTCAGGAATGGCAGAAGCTGGATACACAGTACGCCCCGGACACCATGCAGAAAGTCGGGGAGCGCGTGCACGCCGCGATCACCAAGTCCGGCCTGCTGTCCGTGCTCCGCAAGGGCGTCAAAGACCGCGGCGTGACGCTGCGCCTGGCGTTCTTCAAACCGGCCAACAGCAAGAACCCGCACCACCAGCAGCTGTACCAGCGCAACCGGTTCAGTGTGGTGCGCCAGCTGCGGTATAGCGCCACGAGCGGGGACGCGCTTGACCTGACCCTCTTCCTGAACGGCCTTCCGCTCGCCACGGCCGAATTGAAGAATCCCCACACAGGGCAGACGGTCGAGCACGCCATGCTGCAGTACCGCACGGACCGCAGTCCAAAAGAGGATCTGTTCCGGCGCACGCTGGTTCACTTCGCGGTTGACCCGGATCTGGTCTACATGACCACCCACCTGGCGGGGGAAGCCACGTTCTTCCTCCCATTCAACCGGGGTGTGAACTACGGTGCAGGCAACCCCGTCAACCCGCACGGTCCAAAAACAGCGTACCTGTGGGAGCAGATCTGGCAGCCGGACTCCTGGCTGGACCTGCTGCAGAACTTCCTGTACGTCGACGGGGAGAGCCAGAAGGTGCTGTTCCCCCGGTACCACCAGCTCACGGTCGTGCGTGAGCTGCTCGACGACGCGCAGGCGCGCGGGGCCGGATACTCGTACCTGATCGAACACTCTGCCGGGTCAGGGAAGAGCAACTCGATTGCCTGGCTGGCACACGGCCTGAGCAGCCTGCACAACGCCGAAGACGAGAAGGTCTTCGATTCGGTGCTGGTGATCACGGACCGCCGCATCCTGGACCGGCAGCTGCGGGAAACCGTTCAGCAGTTCCAGCAGGTGCGTGGAGTGGTCGAGGCCATCGATCAGAACGCGGCGCAACTCGCCGCCGCCCTGAACGAGGGCCGGCCCATCATCGTCACCACCCTGCAAAAGTTCCCATACGCCCTGGAAAAACTCCGGGAGCTGGGCCTGGCCGGGAAGCGCTTCGCGGTGATCGTGGATGAGGCGCACTCGTCACAGACCGGGGAGAGCACCAAGGCCCTCAAGAGCGCGCTCGGCAGCGGCGCGGGGCCAGACATGGCGGACACCGAGGACGAGGCGGAGCAGCCGGACGTGGCGGAGCGCATCCAGCAGGACATCGAGGCGCGGGGGCGTCAGGCGAACCTGAGTTACTTCGCCTTCACCGCTACCCCTAAACCCAAGACGCTGCGGCTGTTCGGCCGCCAGAGGAGCGACGGGGGCTTCGAAGCGCACAGCCTCTACCCCATGCGGCAGGCCATCGAGGAGAAGTTCATCATGGATGTCCTGGCGAACTACACCACCTACAAGGTGTACTTCGCCCTTCACAAGCGCCTGGAAGACGACCCGGAATACAACACCCGCGCCGCGGTACGTGCGCTCACGGCTTACGCGGATCTACACGAGCATGCCTTCAAGAAGAAGACGGAGATCATGCTGGATCACTTCCAGCACCACACCCAGGCGAAGATCGGCGGGAAGGCCAAGGCCATGCTGGTCACGAGTTCGCGCCTGCACGCCGTGCGGTACAAGAAGATGTTCGACCAGCTGATCCAGGACCGCGAGCTGCCCTTCAAGGTGCTTGTGGCGTTCTCCGGGACTGTTACGGACGGCGGCATCGACCACACCGAGTTCAGTATGAACGGCGATCTTCCCGAAACCCGCACAGCCGAGGAGTTCAAGAAGCCTGAGTACCGCATCCTGATCGCCGCGAACAAGTTCCAAACGGGCTTCAGCCAGTCGCTGCTGCACACGATGTACGTGGACAAGCTGCTCTCCAGCGTCGCTGCTGTGCAGACCCTGTCCCGGCTGAACCGCATCCACCCAGGCAAGGACGACACGATGGTGCTCGACTTCGCTAACCAAGCAGAGGACATCAAGAAGGCGTTCACGCCGTACTACGAAACCACGATCCTGAGTGGTGACACGGACCCCAACCTCCTGTACGACCTGCTCAGCCACCTACAGGACGCGGGCATCTACGATACCGACACGCTGGAAGCCTTCAAGACCGTGTTCTACTCCGACGCCAGCGTCGCCAAGCTGCATCCCGTGCTCGATCAGGTCACGCAGGAGTTCCGTCTCTTGCCGCTAGAAGAGCAGGTGAACTTCAAGGCCCGCACGCGGGACTACCTGCGGCTCTACGCCTTCCTCTCCCAGGTAATCACCTTCAAGGACGAGGACCTGGAAGTCAGCTACAGCTTCCTGAGGCTTCTCCTGCCCAAGCTCCCGAAACTCAAGGACGACACGCTCCCGCACGATCTGCTGGAACGCGTAGACATGGAGTCCTACCGCGTGCAGCGCAAGAACGAGGAGGCCATCAAGCTTCAGGGGGGTGAGCCGTTCAAGCCCATCGCGCCAGGGGACGGTCAGGGGCTCACAGAGGACGAGAAGGAGCAGCTCTCCAAGATCATTCACAGCCTCAACGACCGGTTCGGGACGGACTTCACGCCGGAGGACCGGGTCACCATTCAGCAGGTCATGGACTCCCTGATCGCCGACCCGGAGCTGGTGGAATCCGTGCGGGTGAACTCCGAGGACAATGCCCGACTGGTGCATGACGAGCTTCTGGAGGAGAAGTTCCAGGACGTGATTACCCGCAGTTTCGACCTGTACAAGCGGTTCGTCGATGACGAGAAGTTCAACCGTCATGTGAAGGAAGCCGTGTTCGGCTTGGTGTACGCGCAGATCCTGAAAGGAGAGCCGAGCCCGGCGGGTCCTGAGCCGAGGTAAGCCGATACGGCCCAGCGCCCCAGGTGATGTGCGTTTACAGACGCCGCCTCACGAAGTTGGAGCTAACAGCATCCTCAGCAGCACACGACGAAAGTCGTGTGCTGCATTTGTTGGTTGAGGGCTGAAATGCCGTACAACCGACCCCATGTACATGCGTGATCGCCTGCACGCCTGGAGCGCCCTGGAAGCGACCGTCACCTGCCAGCCATCAAAGTATGTCAACAGCCAGCGCAGCATCCTGCCCGTCACCATCACCTTCTCCACCGGAGAGGAAGCCGACGGGTTGTATGGCAGCCAGTGGCAGCCCCTGACCTTCAGGTTCGAACTTGATCCTCAGGGACGCTGGTGCACACCGGACGACGGCATCCTGCTCCTCCTCCAGGGCAAACTGCAGTGGTGTTGTCAGGAACTCGGCCTGACCTGGTCTGTCCGGCGAGACGACCTGGGAAACTTCCACGCCTGCATTGACGACGTCACCGCAGAAGCCCGCACCAGCGCCTTTCAGGCCATGTTCGACGCCTACCAGCAACGCCTGGAACGGCTGAAACCTCAGCCCGCCACACCGGAACCCAGCTGAAGCAAGGCAGGACTCCTTTCCTGTAGGAAAACCGCCTTTGCCCGCCTTTTCCAGCCTTGACGGCTGGAAGGTGTGGCTCCGCCACGAAGAAGGCAAAACAGGGGCGTGGAGCAGCCTGCCTGGGGCAGCAGGAGAGAGGCAGCGCATGACCTCTGCCTGGATGCTCCGCAGGCGCTTCACGGGTTGTCCTCGCGCATTTCAGTCTCCAGCAGCTGAGCTGAAGTGACCGGCTTACCACTCCCGTAGGGCAAGGGCAGGAGACGTACGCATTGCAGGAGACAGCGCCGTGCGCTGTACATCGCGTCTGGCCTCTCAGGAGCAGGGGGCGCTGGCAATGCCAGGCCGTGTATGGCCTCAAGCAAGGTGAATAAGGCCGAAGGCCTTGATTGGGAGCCAGCCAGTGCTGCCGCACATGCTGTGAGAAAGGCTCTCCAAGTCAGGCAGTGTGCTTCGTTGGTGACCCCCCTGGGTAGGGGGGCATCCCTACAACCCTGTCCCGCGAGGGTTGCGAGGCAACGTCCCCACAACGTGGCGGAGGGTAGGGGGGCCTCAACGGTCAGCCACTTCAGAATTCAACCAAGCAGATCTGGAAAAAATTCCACCAGCACGTGATTTTTATAGATCTTCCCTGCGTTTCATGCCCTCTTATTCTCTGATTACCAATCTCCGGTTCTTAGTCTGCCCGCCAGAGAAGAACAAGCGTGAAGGCGGCCGTCCCGCTCCTTCTTTCCCCTGCCGGTGTCTGGCGGACGTTCCGCCACCGGCAATCTTTTCCTGTACGCAGCCGCTTTTGTGCCTGACCCAAAAAGATCGCGTCGACGGCAAAGCCGCCGCCGCGGGTTTTTCTCCCGCGCTTCCCCAGCCCTCCGGCGACTCTACCGGCCAGTGCTCCGGGAGTGCGGGTCAGACACGTCAGCCACAGACGCTCTCTCACCGGTCCGCCCTCCACGAACACGGCGGCGCCGCACACCCCGGAGGTGGTATCCCTGAAATCCGAACTCATGCACGAACGCCAGACCCTCAATGCTTGCCTCTCAAGCCTGCTTGGCGCCCCCTTGCAAGGCATGCACGTCATCCAGGCGCCTCCCGGCCTCGGAAAATCTAAGGCCGCCATGCTCGCCCTCGCGCAGGCGCTGCGAGAAGGCCGGTACACCCGCGTCCTGTGGGCCGTGAAGGACCTCGCGCAGGACTGCTCTCTCGGGCAGGAAGCGCTCCGCAAGCTTCAGGAGACCTTGCAGGACCAGGGGGCAAGTGCAGAGGTCACCCTGGTTGTCGGCCAGCACATCGCCCGAAAACAGAAACTGAAGCCTGTGGAGCGCGCAGCACGCTTCGCCTGGCCTGCAGGAACCCCGGCCATCAAGGTCATCAGCCACGCCCGCCTGAGCCGAGTGTTCGGACCACCTTCCAGCGAGGAAGACCTTCTTCTGCGTACGGTGGACCTGATCGTCATCGACGAGGATCCGCGCACTTCGCTGCTGCGCAGCTCACCCGTCAACGACGCCGGTACTGAGCGGCAGTACCAGCCTGTGCGGGTGACCCGTCAGGCGCTGCGAGACCTCGATGCTCTAGGCTCCATCAGCAGCCGACTACTGGCCCTGATGGAGCAGGTCGAGCAAGGCGCCGCGCTTCCCGGCGTGAGGACCTACGCCGCGCTCCCAGGACGCACGCGGGAACGCTACAGCCTCTGCGGGGAAGCGTTTTTCCGCGCCGTCCTGGAAGGAGCGGATGACAGCGACTGGAATCTCTTCATCCAGACGCTGGAAGAGCTCGCCCAAAAGCAGAAACGGCAGGCACCCCTCCCGTGGGTCACGGCCCTACTAAGGCAGCAGTCACCCGACAGCCACGCCCTCGGCATCGAGTGGACGCAGGGGCAGGAGGACGAGTGCAGCCTCCGGTACGATGTCAAACCGGACGTGTCCTTTCCGTCGCCGGTCATTGTGCTTGATGCGTACGCCAACCGGGAAGCGTACGCACTGACATTCCCCAACGCCGACCTGACCTGGCACGGATTCCAGCCCCCAACCCCCCTCAAGGTCAGGGTCAGTTCGGCCTTGAGAATGGATGCCCGCGACGAGGGCAGCTCCGGGCGGCAACCCCGCCGTCAGGCGCACCGGCAGCGCATCGTGAGGGAGGCGATCCGGGTCATTCAGCAGGACCCCCAGCGCCGCCCGGTTCTGCTGCTGGCCAGCAAGGCCGTCGCTTCCGGTCACCTGCGCGCCCTCGCGAGAAAGGAACTGACGGCCGCCGACCTGGCCGAAGACCGGATCGCTTTCGCGCACTGGCATGCCGGTCGCGGCGTGAACGCCTACGAGGGCTACCACCTGTTCGCCCTGGAGCAGCCGCACCTGCCGCGCCGACACGAGGACCACACCCTCGCTGCGCTGGCGCCCACGGATGCGGACGCGCGGGCCAGGCTCTACGCCCATGACCTGCGCAGCGAGTGCCTGCAGATGCTGCACCGCACCCGCCAGCCCTTCGCAGAGCACGCTCCGCTGATCGTGGCTGGGTTCGATGTTCAGGCTGTGCTCGGCGCAGACCACGTGAAGGACGTGCAAGTCGAGGCGTTCACCCCTCAGATCGAGTACACGCGCAACAGCAAGAATCCCTCAGCACGCCAGGCCCTCCAAGAGATCCTGCCGGAACTCCTGAACCGGCTTGATGGCGTCCCGCTGGCCAGCCTGCAGGCCCTCGGCCTGGTCAAGGCCACCTCTCCGGACCTGACGCGGCGGGCGGCCAGCCAGCTCAAGCGCCTGGCCCGGAGCTCCACGCCACTCCTCCATGACTGGAAGCTGCGAGGCAGCCTCAGCCGGCACGAGCTGGTTCACCCGCTCGCGCGGATACCAGACGACTACCTGAAACGACTCGAGCAGGAGCGCGGGCTGCGCCGGTTTCACGTCACGCTCCCGCACGCCCGGTACCCCCTGCGCCACCACCCGGTCCTCGCGGTCTCCCAACAGGCGGCGGAAGCCGCCTGCAAGAAGCTGCTGCACCGGAGCTAGTCACGCGGCCTGAGGGAGCCTCGGGCGGAACAATTCCCAAGCTTCCCGGTACGCCTCCCAGCGTCCCCCTGGTTTGATGCGGACGTCGGTGGGAAGCTGCCCGCTTGCCAGGAAATAGACCTCCGGCGCCTCACCGGAAGGTTGGAGGCACACCAGCGCCACCACGTCGCAGTCAACGGCGTAATTCTTCCGGTATCGGTAGCGGTTATGGAAACTGCTGCGCTCCCGATTGAGGCGGAACCGCCACTTTCCGTCCTTTCCAACTGCCGCGGTTTTCACGTCGATTCGCAGACCTTCAACCCTGAGGTCAAAGGGACCATTCTCCTCTTCCCGCCAGCTCACATGTAAGCCGAGGCGACACGCCTGCGTAGCCACAAACTGCTCGCCGAACCTGGCGCGGCGGGCCTTGAGATTGCGGGTCGTCAGGCCGAGCTTCGACCGGTACCGCTTGACCGTCGAGAGGCTGATCCCGGCCAGAGCAGCCACACGTGCGTCCGGGTGGCCGAGGGTGTAGGCGTCGATGAGGGCCTGCTGTTGAACTTGAGTAATGGCCATGGGGCCTCCTTTCCGCGCTGACGTGACCGCCAGAGCAGAAGGGGGAAACCAAAACGGCTTCCCCCTCAGTGATGGGATGGCGTGGCGCGAGGCCACCAATGTTGTTCTTGAGCTGACCGGTCCGACCTGCAATCAGCAGGACGCGGGGACATGCCTCACGGTTGTTCTTTCAACAGTACTGGCGACCAGGTCCGCACAGGGACTCACGATTGTTCTTGCGCCCGCAGGGCGCCTTCCTTCCGATCAGAGCCGGTCCCCCGGCGAGAACCGCAGGTGCGCGGCCTTCAAGTCCTCGTCGAGGAAGTTCACGTACTTCCGTGTCATCTCCAGGCTGGTGTGCCCCAAGATCTGCTGCAGCGTGAACACGTCCCCGCCATTGCGGAGGAACTCCACTGCGAAACCGCGCCGGAACGTGTGGGGCGAGGTCTCCTCCCGGGCGAAGCCCCCCGCCTCTGCGAGGCGGGACAGACGGATGGAGATGCCGCTCCGGGTCAGCGGCTGACCGTGCCGGCTCAGGAAGAGGTGTTTCACGCCCGCATGGCGCGCCCGCCGCTCCCGGCGGATGTATGCCGTGACGGCACTCAGCGCACGGGTGCCGATCGGCACAGACCTTTCCCGGTCGCCCTTGCCGATCACGCGCAGCACGCCCCGGTCCGGTTGCAGGTCCTCCAAGGTGAGGCCGATCAGTTCCGCGAGGCGGATGCCGGTGTCGAACAGGGTCATCACGATCGCCGTGTCACGAAGCGGCTGGTCGGTGTCCCTGGCGGCTGTCAGCAGGCGACTCACAGCCTGCGGGGTCATTGTCGGCAGGCGACGGCGCGGCAGGGTCGGGCGTTCCAGCCGCGCCGCTGGGTTGCGTGACAGGAATTCCTCCTGGTGCGCCCACCCGCACAGCGCTTTAAGTCCCCGTACATAGGCGTGAATGCCGCCTGGAGCCAATCCCTGCCCTTCCAGCCAGATCAGGAAGGCCCGCAGGTGGGCGACCGTCAGCGCCTCCGGGGAGGCCGGCAGCGCGCCTGTGGCCTTGGCGTAGCGCGCCAGGGAGCGTTGGGTGGTCTTGTAGAAGTGCAGCGTCGTCTTGGCGCGGCGTTTGATCCGCAGGTGGTAGTAGAAGTGCTCCCAGAGTTCATCCCAGGTCATGGCGACCCTCCTCTGACGAGCCTGAGCTGGCAGGTTCTGGAGCAAACGATCACTGCTCGTTGGACCAAGTTCATGAACTTGGTTCAAAACGAAAAATCCTCGTCTTAGACGAGGATTCTTTCGCTTGGTGGCCAGGGCCGGACTTGAACCGGCGACCCAACGATTTTCAGTCGTTTGCTCTACCAGCTGAGCTACCTAGCCTTCCTTGGCGGTCCGGACGGGATTTGAACCCGCGACCTTCTGCGTGACAGGCAGATATGCTAACCGCTACACTACCGGACCAGTCGCCTTGAAAGGAGCTGCAAAAGCAGCGGGGTTAAGGATACTGGGGGGGGCGGCCCTTGTCAACGCGCCCCCGCCCAGGCCCCGCTTCAGAACGGCGCGGCGCGGACATTCTGCACCGGGTGGTCCTGAGTGGGGTCCAGCATCAGTTCCAGATATTCGCGGCTCTGCAGGGCGTCAATCATGGCGAAGGGGTGCTCTTCGGGCAGCAGGATGCCGCCTTCCATCTGGGTGTGGCCGTACACGCCGAAAGCGAGGCCGGCCATTTGCACGTATTCGGGCGACTGCTTGTACCAGCGCTTGGAACTGTGATCGGCATAGAACAGGTCGTCATAGTACGCGTGGGCCGGCAGGGGCGAGACGTGGGCAAACTGCACGCCCCCCACGCGGATTTCCCGGGGAAAGGTGCGCATCCAGGCGGCCAGATGGTCGGGCAGGTGCAGGCCGCCGTGCTCCGGGTCGAACTCGGCGTGAATCAGGCCGCCGCTGGTGCCCAGCATGTAGCTGGTGTTCAGTACCGCGTCGTCGTGGTTGCCCAGGATGATGTGAATGGCGTGCGGGGCCGCCGCCTGGTAGGCCTTGAGGCGCTCGAGGTGCTTGACCTGTTCGCGCGCCGCCAGAAACAGGTGGTCCGGGTTGCGGGGATCGAAGCGCGGCACCCCCGTCAGGCGGCTGTATTCGCGCTCGTTTTTCGGGTGCACCAGGTCGCCAATCAGAATCACCTGATACAGCCCGGCCAGCACCGGCGGCGTGGGCTGCCCGCTGCCGTCCACACAGCTGGCGGCGCGCAGCGCGGCCCACAGCGTGTCGAAATCGGCGTGCACGTCACCGAAAGCCAGGAACTTGCGCATTGCCCCCAGCATAGCGGGTGCGCCAGGCCGCTGGCATGGACCAGGGCCTGGCCATCATTCACCTGTCATTTGTGAAGCGGGGCAGTGAATGTCCCGGGCTACCCCTTGAGCAGCGCGTGCAGTTCCTTGTAAATCGCCCGGCTCTCTTCCACGGTCTCGCCGTAGCCGCGCATCAGAATGCGGGCGGCGTCGCCGCCCTTGCCGGCCACCTTCAACTGCTCCAGCAGGTCTTCAATGTGGCGCCGGGCCTTGTCCATCTGGGGATCGCGGGGGGGTTCTTTCGGCAGGGGCCGGGCCGAGGCGGCGCGGGGGGCCGGGGTCTCGGTTTCCAGCTCCGAGGTATTGGCGCCGTCTTCAGGGTCGTATTCCACCCAGACCGGATCGCTGCTGGGCTGCACGCCGTAGGTGCGTGCCAGTTCGGCCAGAGCAGCCAGTTTGGCGTCGGCCAGGGTGTGGGCGGTGGCCAACCCCTCGCGCGTGGCGCCCAGCACGCTCAGGCGGGCGCGCACGATGGGGGGCTCGGGGTGGTCGCAGGCCCAGGTCAGGCTCCAGCCGGGGTCAATGGCGTCCAGCTGCGGGGCCAGCACGTCCAGATCGGGGGCCAGGGTCACGCGGGCCTGGTCGCCCCGCACGCTCAGGGTGGCCCAGGCGGTCATGCTGGCGCGCAGCGCGTCGCGCACGCGGTGAGGTTCTGCCATGCGGGCAGTGTACCGGCTTCCGGGCCCAGGCCAGCTGAAGGTTTTCCAGATTCTGCAGAGGGCTGCCGTCTGTGCCTTTTCCCTGCACCCTGCAGGTCCGGCGGGGCAGGCCCGACCGTGCCCAAAGCCGGCCCCGGTTTACGGCTTCAGGGTCAGGAGGCGGGTCTTGCCCCAGTCGGCGGGACGGGTGCTCATGGGGAGGTACTCACCGGCAATCCAGCGGTTCATCTGGTCGGCGGCATGCGGCGCCAGCGGGCTGCCCGCCTGCCCCAGGCTGCCGATGTACAGGCTGCGGTCTGGCTCGCTCAGGTCCACAATCTGGCGGTAGCTGGCGCCGTGGGTCTGGCGGAAGGTGCCGTGTTCGGGGCGGGCCACGTTCACCGTGTTCGTGCCGCCCGGGGTGGGGGCCGCGTGGTTGAACAGCCACGCCAGGGCGCCCACCTTGCC
Organism: Deinococcus aquaedulcis; assembly: GCF_019693445.1. Classification (NCBI taxonomy): domain Bacteria; kingdom Thermotogati; phylum Deinococcota; class Deinococci; order Deinococcales; family Deinococcaceae; genus Deinococcus; species Deinococcus aquaedulcis. The sequence goes on from NZ_JAHRBL010000008.1 coordinate 90,021, forward strand.
AAAGGCGCGGTGGTTGCTGGCCACCTGATGCAGCCGGCCGTAGGTCCAGCGGATCATGTCGTCTCCCAGCCGCGTGCGCAGGTCGGCCAGGGCCGCGTCCAGGCTGCGGGTGAGCAGCGCGGCGCAGTCGCCCCGGCCCTGCACGGCGCACAGTTCACCGCCGCCCTGCAGTTGCCGCAGCACCGACAGACTGTTCATCACCGTGTCATTGCCCAGTTCGTCGCGGGCCATCTCCTGCAGGCCCATCAGCCACGCCTCGAACAGCAGAGCCGGGCGGCTGTCCACCGTCATCTGACCGTCCCAGGCGCGCAGGTCGGCCAGGGCGCGCCGGGCGTCGTCGCTGCCGGGGGCCGTGGCCAGCAGTAGGGTGCGGAAATCGCGCCACACGAGGCTCTGGGTGTCCAGCTGGGCGGCCTGAAAATCGGCCACGCTGAGCCTGGGCTTGGCGCTCAGCAACTGCGTGATGCGCTCGGCGCGGTAGGGCTCGGCCCAGTTGCGCGGGTTGCCCAGATTGAAGGGGTAGGTCTGGGGCACCACCTGGTTGTTGGCCGTGACCACCAGTCCGTCGGCGGGGTTGTACACGTGTGGCAGCTGGGCAAAGGGGATAAACCCCTGCCACTCGCGCGTGCCGTCGCCGGGCACCGGCAGGCTGCCGTCCCAGCCCGCACGGATGGGCACGCGGCCCGGGGCGTAGTAGCCGGTGTTGCCGTCCACATCGGCGTACACGAAGCTCTGGCTGGGGGCCACGTAGCGCGAGAGGGCCCGGGTAAAGTCGCTCCAATTCTGCGCGTAGTTCAGGCCCACAAAGGCGTCCATCGTAGTGTCGCGCGGCTGCAGGGCCGTCCACTTCAGAGCCACGCGCGGGCCCAGGTCCTCGGCCCCGGCGCCGCTGATCACCGGCCCATGCGCACTTTCGCGCACCGTTAGCGTCACGGCGGGCTGCCCCTTGACCTGGATCGTTTCGGTGCGGCTGCGCAGGGGGGCGCCTTCCGGCTCCAGGTACAGGTCCTGCACGTCGGGGTTCACGTTGGTCACGCCCCAGGCCACGCGGTCATTGCGCCCAATCACGATGGCAGGCAGGCCGGGAATGCTGGCCCCAATGGACTTCAGCGCGCCGCCCTGAATGTCGGCCAGATACCACAGCATGGGCGCGGTAAGGGCGAGGTGGGGATCGTCGGCCAGCAGCGGTTTGCCGCTGACCGTGCGGCGCCCCGACACCACCCAGTTGTTGCTGCCCTTGCCCGGCACAGCCTGCAGGCCCAGGGCCCGCGCGGCGGCGAGGTGGGCGCGCAGCTCGGCCAGCGTGCTCTCGGGGAGAACAGGGGCCGTGGGCGCCGCTGCCGTGCGGCCGGTGCGGGCGGGCAGTTCATCCTCGCTGAGAATGGTCGGGGCACCCGCTGGATAGGGTGCGGTGACCTGATCCAGGCCGCCTTCGCCCAGGCGCTGCGCCACGCGGGCATTCAGCACCTCCTCGTCGTAGTTGCCGCCCAGGTCAAAGGCCATCAGCTTGCTCCACGACAGGCTGTCCACGTCCTGCCAGGGTTCAGGGGTGTAGCCCAGAATGCGGAATTCCGGGGCCACCTTGCCCTGGGCCTGGGCGGCATTCACGCCCGCCGTGTAGGCGCGGATCAGGCGCCGCGAGCGGTCTTCCAGGGCCGGCAGGGCCGAGAGGGCGGCGCGCTGAAAGCCCCAGGTGCGCAGGAATTTGTCCTGGGGCAGGGCCGCCTCGCCCAGCACCTCCGCGAGGCGGCCCTGCGCCACGCGGCGCTGAAAATCCATCTGCCACGCCCGGTCCTGCCAGTGCACGAAGCCCAGGGCAAACACGGCGTCCTCGTCGCGCTGGGCGCGGATGTGCGGCACGCCCCAGGCGTCGCGGGTAATCTGCACGGGCCCGCCCAGTCCCGGGGCCTGCAGGGTGCCGGCGGTGCGGGGTTCCGAGGTGGCGCGCAGCCACGCGTAGCCGCCTGCCCCCGCCGCCCCCAGCAGCCCCAGCGTGACCAGAAGCCCGAGCGCGGCCCGCTTGCCCCAGGAGGGGCGCCTTGTGCCCTGTGTACTGTTCATGTGGTACCGGGCAGCATAGCGAAGTTCGCGCCGCCCCCGGTGGGTGGAGCGGCGCGGCAGGGTGGGCCGGGAACGACCCCCTTTTGGCCTAGAACTCTTCGCTCGCCAGCGCGGCGTTGGCCTGGGCGCAGCGGCCATGCAGCGGCAGGCGCTCGGCCAGCATCAGCAGCGCGTGGACATCGGTGTGCGAGAGCCCGGAGCGGAAGCTGGCCGCCACCGGGGTGGTAAAGCAGGGCTGCGGCTCGGGCAGGGTGCAGTCCAGCACGCAGAACTCAAAGGCGCTGTCCTCGGGGCGCGACATCTGGCGGGTCACGGCGGCACCGTAGCCGTTGGCAAAGCGGAAGACCAGCAGCTCAGCGCCGGGCAGGGTGTGGCGCTCGGGCAGGGCCGTGACCTGGGGAAAGGCCGCCGCCGGCACGAACAGCAAAGGGTTGATCGAAAACCCGCTCGGGTCATGCAGGGTCATGGTGAAAACCGCCTCCTTTTGCCGGCCTGTCGCCGGTTTCTGTCACCGGAACTGCGCACCGTCAGTCTGAGTAATCTTGCGCTGCGCAACTGACATGGGCCTTACGGCGCACAAGTTCAAGGCCGCCGGAATGAATACAGCGAGGGCCGAGGATGAGAAGGACGCAGCGTGGGAACCGGCGCTGGGGCGTGGTCTACGCGGCCCGGCCATGAGAAACCGGCGCATCCCCTGGGCGGGCGGGTGTGGTAACGGGCGGCCCGCTGGCCCTGTCTGCAGCCCGGCCCCACCCCGCGCCCGTGAGTGGACCCTGACCCAGTACTGAGGGGCGTGAGGGCCACCCCACAGGGCCCTGAGCAAAGGCCACAGGCGACCTTGGCTGTCCCTGCAGAAAAAGCCGGGGGTTCGCCCCGCAAGGTAGGCGGCAGGAGCGCCACCCTGGCCACTCCCTGTTCACCGCCAGCTTGCCCTTTTCTGGTGCGGCTGGCCGAGGTGCCTGCATGCGTCAACCCCGTTTCCGCTCGACCGCTCTTCCCCGCCTGTTGCTGGCGTCCCTGACCCTGGGCCTGCTGGCTGCCCCCGCTGCACAGGCGCAGACCACCCCAGTGCCGGCCCAGACCACACCCAACCTGGGCCTGCCGGGCCGCGCCGCCCCGACCCAGAGTGCGCCGGCGACCTCTCAGAGCGGCAGCGCAGACAGCGCCCAGCCCAGCGGCGACGCGGCCCCCACCGAGACCCCCGCGACCGAGCCAACCGACGCCGCCGAGACCGACACCACGGCCCCGGAAGCGGCCGACGTGGCCCCCGCCAGCACAGCACCGGACAGTCCCCTTCCGGCCACGGGTGAGGTGAAGGTGCCCGTGCTGGACGGCGAGCGGGCCCTGAAAACGGTGACCACGGTGCTGGGCGAGGCGGTGATCTATGCCCCCGCCACCCAGAACGCGCTGACCCGAACCGTGCAGGCCCTGGAGGCCCAGGGCTACACCCGGGTGACGGAAGGCATGAGCGGCGAGGACGCGCAGACGGTTCGGCTGCAGAAAGAGGACCAGACCTACGAACTGAGCGGGCGCACCCAGGTGGGCCTGACGGTGGTGGCCCTGGCCCGGGTGATGGACAGCCCGGCCCCGGCTGCCGGTGAAGGCTCCCCAGACGCCAGTGAGCCAGACGCCAGCGCACCCGAATCCAGCGAACCGGCCCCGGCCACCACGCCCGCCGATGAATCAGAGGCGACGCCTGACCAGAGCGCGCCTGCAGCCCCAGAGGACGCCGGGGAAGGCGAAGCGGCACCGGAAGAGACAGCCCCCGATGCTGAGCCCGCCCCGGATTCCGAAACGGCTCCCGAGAGCACGGAGCCGGACACCACTACATCTGGGCCGTCAGAGGAAACGACCCCGGCACCCGGCGCACCCAGCGGGCCTGCCCAGCCCTGACCGGCCCCGAACCCCCGCCCCTTCACCGGCCGCCTTATGGGGCGGCTGGTGTGGTTGGTGTGCAAGGCAGGCCCCAGCCGACCGCGCCCACGGGTACAATCGGCGCGATGCTCTGGCAGCGGCCCCTGACCATGTTGCGGCTGCTGGCGCTGCTGGCCCTGAGCGAGACGGTGCGCGCCGCGCTGTTCGTGGGGGTGTTGCCCCTGGCTGGCCCGGGGCTGGGGCTGGGCGCCGCCGTGATTGGCCTGATGGCCGGCGCCCACTACCTGGCCGACGCCCTGGGGCGCGGGCCGGCCGGGGCGCTGGTGGCGCGCTTGGGCCTGGGGCCCAGCCTGCTGGCAGGCGCGCTGCTGGGGGCCCTGACGCTGCTGCTGGCCCGCCAGGGCCTGGGGGCGCTGGGCGCGGTGCTGGTGTGTGCGCTGTGGGGGCTGGGCACGGCGGCGCTGTGGCCGGCCGTCATGAGTGCCTCGCAGGCGCTGGCCCACCCGGCGCGCACCGCCCGCGCCCTGACGGTGACCAACCTGACGGCCGTGCCCGCCGTGTTGACGGGCGCGCTGGTGGCCGGGCCCCTCATGCAGCACTGGCCGCAGGCGGTGTGGAGCGGTTTGCTGCTGCTGCAGGGCGCCGCCGCCGCCCTGGCCCTGAGCCTGTGGCGGGCCGCCGTGCCGCTGCGCCCGGTGCCGGTGCCCTGGCGCGAGTGGCGACCAGTGGCGGCGCTGCTGCCCACCGCCTTTGTGCAGACGCTGGCGCCGGGCCTGCTGGTGACCACTCTGTATCCCATGCTGGCCGCGCTGGGGCTGGGCCTGGATGACCTGCTGCTGCCGGGCGCCCTCACTGGGGCCCTGATTGGCGCCAGCGCCGCCCTGTTGGGCCGCGTGGCCGACCGCGACCACCCGCGCCGGGCGCTGCTGCCGGGGCTGGCGCTGCTGGCCGCTGGCTTTGCGCTGGCCGCGCTGACGGGCGCCCAGTTCCTGTGGGGGCTGGCTGCGCTGGCGGGCGTGGGCTTCGGCGCCTTTCTCACCGGCTGGAATGGCCTGGTGGCCCGCACCCTGCCGCAGGGGCAGCGCGCCGCCGCCTGGGGCGCGGTCATGACGGCCGAGGCCCTGGGCGCCGCCGCTGGCCCCATGCTGGGCGGCGCGGCGTGGCAGGTGTGGGGCGTGGCCGGGGTGTTCGGCCTGGGCACGCTGGCCTTTGGCGGGGCGCTGCTGTACGTGGCCTTTGGGCAGCAAGGGGCCGCCATGAGCCATGAGCCATGAGCCATGAGCCATGAGCCAGTTTTCCTCAGCGGGTTACAGGGTGCAGGCGGCCGTCACCCACCAGTGGGGGTGGGCGCGGGCCAGGGCGTGGGCGGCGTCGTGGGCGTGGGCGTCGTCGCGGGCCAGGGCGAAGCAGGTGCTGCCTGAACCGCTCATCAGGGGCGAGTGCAGGTCGGCGTGATCCAGGGCCCGCAGCACCTCGCGGATGGGGGCGTGGCGGGCGGCCACCGGGCCCTGGAGGGCGTTCAGGTAGGGCACCGGGCGGCCATTGGACAGGGCAGCCACAATCGCCTCAATATCCAGGGCGGTGGTAAAGGCTTCCTCGGCGTCCAGCCACCTGTACGCGTCGCGCGCGCTCACGGGCACGCCGGGGTTCACCAGCACCAGTGCCGTGCGCGGCACCGGGGTGGGGGAGAGGATCTCGCCGGTGCCGGCGGCGGTGGCCGCGTGGCCCAGCAGAAAAAAGGGCACGTCGGCCCCCAGGCGCCGGGCCAGCGGGGCCAGGGCCACCCCAGACGGATACAGCCGCGCCAGGGCCATCAGGGTGGTGGCGGCGTCGCTGCTGCCGCCCCCCAGCCCGGAAGCCAGCGGCAGGCGCTTGTGCAGCGTGATAGCCGCGCCCCCGCTCACCCCGGCGGCGTCCAGGTAGGCCCGCGCCGCGCGGTAGACCAGATTGCCCTCGTCGGTGGGTAGATCGGCGCCCTCCACGCGCAGGCTCAGGGTGGAGGCCGGGGCAATCTCCAGGTCGTCGCCCACATTCAGCGGTACCATCAGCGAGTGCAGGTCGTGGTAGCCGTCAGCGCGCTGTGAGCGCACGCTCAGGCCCAGGTTGACCTTGGCGGGCGCGAAGTACGTGACGGGAGCCGTGGCGGAGGGGCCGGTCGTCATGGGGCCTCAGCATCCCACACCGGGGCCAGGGCCAGGGCCAATTGCAGGTCGCCGGGGGTGGTCACCTTGAACAGCCGCGCGTCGCCGGGAATGAGTGCCACCGGGTGCCCCAGCCGCGCCACCAGCCCGGCGTCGTCGGTGGCGCTCTCGCCGCTGCGCCGCGCCGCCTCGTGGGCGCGCAGGATCAGTTCGCGCCGGAACGCCTGCGGGGTCTGCACCGCCCACAGGCCCCCACGCGGCACAAGGTGGCCCCAGTGCTGCGCCCCCTCTCCGGCCTGCACCAGCGTGTCGGCCACTGGCAGGGCGGCGGTAGCGGCGCCCTGGGTGTCGGCGGCGCCGCGCAGCGCGTGAATCACGGCGGTGGGCACGAAGGGCCGCGCGGCGTCGTGGATAAGCACCACGTCCGCGTCGGTGGCCCCCAGCAGGGCATGGACGGTGGCCTGACGGGTGGCGCCGCCGGTCAGGGCGCGCGCGGGCACCCCTGGGGGCAGGGCGCTGCCTTCGGGCAGCGCCACCAGCACCTCGGCCACGTGGGGGGCCAGCGCGGCCACGCTGCGGGCCAGCAGCGAGCGCCCGGCCACCTCCACGAACGCCTTGGGGCCCAGGCCCAGCCGGGTGCCGCTGCCAGCGGCAGGAATCAGGGCGGCGACCTTCACCGGGCTGGTCCTGGGTCGTCCTCGCGCCAGCGGCGAAAGCCGGGCACGTCCAGCCTGAACTGGTCCAGCACCCGCGCGGTCACGAAATGCAGCAGTTCGTCCACATCCTGCGGCGCGTGGTAGAAGCCGGGGCTGGCGGTCATCACGGTGGCGCCCGCGTCGTGGGCGGCCAGCAGGTTCACCAGCATGGGGCGGGGCAGCGGGTCCTCGCGCACCACCAGCACCAGGGGGCGGCGCTCTTTCAGGGTGACGTGCGCCGCGCGGGTGAGCAGCGTGTCGGCAAAGCCGTGCGCCACCTTCGCCAGGGTGCCCGCGCTGCAGGGAATGAGCAGCATGCCGTCGGTGCGAAAGGAGCCGCTGGCCACGCTGGCGGCCAGATCGCGGTCCTCGTGCACATAGGCTGCCTGGGCCACGAGGTCGGGCAGCTGGGGCCCAGCGCCCTCGGCGGTCATCACCCGCTTGGCGCCGCTGCTCACCACGAGGTGCGTCTCCACGTTCAGGGCACGTAGGGCCTGCAGCGCCGAGAGGGCATACGGCATGCCGCTGCCGCCCGAGACCCCCACGACCAGCCTCATGCGCCGCTCGCTTCGCGCCGCAGGCGGCGGGCGTGGCGCAGTTCGGCGGCAATAAAGGCCAGCAGGTTCAGGGCGTACACCAGCACCAGCCCCGCCACCAGGGCCGCGCGCGTGTTCTCCTGACCCAGCACCGGCAGAAAGGGCACCGTCACCAGCCCGGTGGCGGGAAACAGCGCCGCAATCAGCGCGCCCCAGGCCAGCAGCAGCATGCTGCCCCAGGGGCTGTCCAGCAGCGAGGCCCCCGGCAGCAGCAGCGCCAGCGCGCGGTAGGCCAGTGGCCGCGCCTGCGCCAGGGCCACCGCCGAGGCCGGCAGCAGCAGCGCCAGCGCCAGCAGCGCGGCCAGCAGCCCCGAACCCAGCAGCGCCAGTCCCAGGCGCGGCGAGCCCCCGCCCGAGGGGTCCAGCACCGACAGCGGCTCGCGCAGGGCGCCGCGCAGCGTCACGCTCAGGTCGCCGGTCACGGCGCGGGTCAGGCGGCGCTGGTCGGGGTAGCACAGCCGGGGCGCCCCGGGGCGGTAGGTGCGCTGAAAGGCGGCTTCGGGGGTACCGGGGTTCAGGCCCAGGTTAAAGGCCGCCGCTTCCAGATCAGGCCGGGCCGACAGGGCCGCGCGGTAGAGTTCGCGCGCCTGGGGCTCGTCGCCGCGCGTCTGGGCAATCACGCCCAGGTTGTTGCGCACGCAGGGGTCGGTGTCGGCGGCGGCGTAGCGCTCTCTGGCCTGGGCGTCCTCGCCGTCAAGCTGCGCGCTCAGGCCCGAGAGCAGCGCGGCGTCGGCGCCGGGGCGCAGGGCCAGCGCGGACAGCTGTGCTCCGCCCCAGCCGCCGCCGTAGGTGCCGCTGGCCAGCGCGGGCGAGCGCAGCCCCGCGCCCGCCAGATTGGCCCAGTGCAGCCCGCCGGTGACCACCAGCAGGCTCAGGGCCAGCAAAAACAGCGTGAGGCGCTCGCCGGGGGTGGCGTAGGCCACGAACACCCGCCGCGCGCGCGACAGTGGATGGCGCAGCCACGAGCGGTAGCGGCCCCCCAGGGCCCGCGTGTCCTGGGCCTGGGGCCGCCACGCGCGCACCGCCAGGGCCAGCAGCCCCGAGAGGAGGGCTGCGCCCAAGCCCAGCATGGCCAGCCGGGCGGCGTCGCGCACCTCGCGCAGGCCCTCGGGGCCCAGGTTGTACAGGGTGCCGGCGCGCAGCGAACGCGAGAACTGCCGCCACTCGCCTGCCTCGCCCTCGCGGCCCTGCTGCTCCAGGGCCAGGGCGTAGCGGGCGTAGAGCGCCTCGCCGCCTTCAAAGCGGGGGTGCAGTTCGCGCAGGTAGGCCATCCACACCCCGGCGCGGGCCAGTCGCCGCTGGTCCAGCAGGGTGCTCACGTAGCCCGCCGGGTCGCCGTAGGCCTTTAGCGCCTCCCGGTTCATGCTTACCGCCGGGTCGAAGCCGCGCGCCGCTGCGTCGCGCCGGGCGCGGTCCAGGGCCAGATCAGCCGCCGAGGGAAAGCCTGCGCTGTCCAGCCGCGCGGCCAGCGCCACCCAGGCGGGAAAGGGCAGATTGCCCCCCAGGGCGCGGCGCACGGCGCTCAGGGCGGCGTAGGGGTCGGCCCGCCGGGCACTGGCCTCGCGCACCGCCAGGAAGGGGTTCAGCGGGTCCAGGGCAGCGGCGCGCGCCACCTCGGCGGCGGGGGTGGTGTCGGCGGTGCGCGCCAGCCAGCCGGTGATCTGCGGCACGGGTGGGGGCACCACCCGCTCCTGCACGGTCAGGCCGCTGGCCGGGTCCAGGGTGAAGCGCTCGGTCAGCCCGTTCAGTTCGGTGCTCACGCGCACCACGCCGCCCGAGGCGTCCAGCGAGGTCACCACGCCGCTCAGGTCGGCGCGGGCGGCGGCCACGCCGCCTGCCCCCAGTTCGTACACGGTGGGCCCGGCGCCCAGCAGCAGGCGCCCGTCCAGTTCCAGCGGCCCAGTCAGGGGGCCCCACGAGGCCGGAAAGGTGCGCTGCCAGCGGGTGCCAGTGCCGTCCGGCTCTACCACCAGCGTGCGGCCGTTCAGCGTGGCCGTGGCCTGGGCGGCGCCGGTCAGCAGGGCCAGCAGCAGGCCTGCGCGCGCCAGCCCCCTAGGGCTGGGTGCGCGCCTCACGCGCCCTCCGGGCGCCCGGGGCGGGCCAGCAGGTGCGCGCTGCGCACGGCCATCACCACGCCGCCGGCCAGCAGTTCGCCCAGGCCACCGTACCGGGTGGCCAGCAGCAGGCCCACCGGCAAGGCCACCACTGTGGCGGCCGGCACCGCATTCAGGCCCACGCGGCGCTGCAGCGTGGCGCGGTACAGGGGGATAAACAGCAGCGCCGTGCCCAGGGTGCCCAGCAGGGTTACCGGGGCCAGCACCAGCAGTGCGCCCAGCAGCGGCGCAATGCCCCCGCCACCCCGGAAGCCGAAAAAGAGGGGATAGCAGTGGCCCGCCACCACGGCCCCCATGGCCAGCCAGCCCCATTCCGGGGCCAGCGCCCGCGCCAGCAGGGCCGCCAGGGCACCCTTGGCGATGTCGAGCGCGGTCACCAGTATGGCGGCCCGGCGGCCATACTGCCGGAAGGTGCCGCTGCCGCCTGGCAGGTCCCGGTCCCGAATATCGGCGCCCTGGGCCCGCGAGTACAGCACCCCGGCCACCAGGGACCCCAGCAGGTACGCGGCGAGGGCCACAAGCACGGGCGCGGCGGTTGGGGGCATACGGCGGCCATTCTAGCGGGGCCGCGCCCTCTAGACTTGGCCGCATGAGTGCCCTGCCGCCGCCCCCACTCAGCCGCGCCGAACTGCGCCGCTACAGCCGTGCGCTGCTGGTGCCGGAATGGCAGGAGGCTGGGGCGCAGGCCCGCGTGGGGGCCGCACGGGTGGTCGTGGTGGGGGCCGGCGGCCTGGGGAGCCCGGTCATTGCTGCGCTGGCGGGCGCCGGGGTAGGCGAACTGGTGATTGCCGAGGGCGACACCGTGGACCTCAGCAATCTGCACCGCCAGAATCTGTACACCACCCCGGATGTGGGCCGCCCCAAGGCCGAGCGCGCCGCCGCCCGCGCCCAGCAGCTCAATCCCCATGTGCGGGTGCGCACATCGCCGCCTGTGGACGACCAGAACCTGCCAGAACTGCTGGCGGGCGCCACGCTGCTCATCGACGCCACCGACAACTTTGAGACCCGCTACCGCCTGGCCGATGCCTGCACCGCCCTAGGGCGCGAATGGGTGTGGGGCGCGGCCAGCGGTACCAGTGGCATGGTCAGCGTGTTTGGCCCGGCCCTGGGCCTGCGCGACGTGTTCCCCGAACCCAGCGACGCGGCCTCCTGCGACGAGGCGGGGGTGCTGGGCCCGGTCCCCGGCGTGGTGGGCGCCCTGATGGCGACCGAGGCCCTGAAGGTGTTGGGGGGCGTGGGCGAGCCCCTGCGCGGGCGCCTGTGGACCTATGACGCCCTGAGCGGCCACACGCGGGTTTTGCGCCTGGGGGTGCCCCAGGCAGATGGCCGGGCGACTTGAGCTAAGGCCAATCGGTGGCCTGCTGGTGACTCAGTGCCCACCTGGGAGGCCAATCCCCCCTTCATCCCCCCTAAAGACCCCGTCCAGGGCGGCTTGACGCGCCGTACGGGTGTGTTACTGTGCGCCTGAGCCGACAATCCAGCTCGACTTCAGTTCTCGGAGGTTCTTCCCATGACCAAGAGCACCAAGTCCGCCGCGAAGCAGCCCGCCCGCAATGCCGCCCGGAGCGGCAGCGCCGACCGCCGGGGGAGCGCCGCCTCGTCACGCGGCGAGGACAACGCGCGCGGCGACGGCAAGATCGCCAAAACCCAGATTATTGACATGGTGGCCGAGCGCACCTCGCTGAACAAGAAGCAGGCGGGCGACGCGGTGGCGACCATGCTCGACTGCGTGGTCTCGGCGCTGCGTTCGGGCCAGAGCGTGGGCCTGCCCGGCCTGGGCACCCTGAGCATTGCCCAGACCGCCGAGCGCAGCGGCGTGCGCCCCGGCACCTCCGAGCGCATCACCATTCCGGCCGGCAAGAAGGTGCGCTTCAAGGTGGCGACCACCCTCAAAGGCAGCCTGTAAAGTCTGCATTCGGCCGCAGCGGCGCCCACGTGGCGCCGCTCTTTTTTATGACGTGTGGAGGTCAATCTTGGTTCGTGTATTCAAGTTCTGGGGGTGCCATGACAGTAAGACGAGACCCTTGTTGAATGTTGGCAAAAGTGTGTTGAAGATGCGCTCACACGCGCTGGTCCTTGCTCAAGGGCCGACTGAATAAGAAGACGGTGCCCAGACCCGCTGCGAGCTTCATTCCATTCTCTGGACTCAAAACGAGAATGGGAAAGCCACGACGAGTGACGACCGCAAAGGCCTGATCAAGGGTACGGTGCCTCCTAATCGCCGTGCTCAGAAACAAGCTGTTCATCGTGTTCCCCACTGGTTTGCGACCCGCTGTTTTTCAGGCCCCAGGACTGTATTGAAAAGACCAGTCTTTACAATGAAGAGGGCAGACCCGCATACTCCTGAAAAGGAGGCGTCCAAGATGGCTTACAAAAAACTCAGTGAACAGGTGCAGGAACTCAGCAACCCCCAGCGCAGCGATACGTTTATCAAACTGTTTCGTGAAGCGGTGCGTCAGGGTAAATTCGATGCGGCGTACATGCCTGAACGCTTCACCATGCCCAAGCAGTTCAGCCGGCGCGGCGCCGAAGGCACCTACGAGCGTGACACGCGCGAGATGCTGTTTGAACAGACCAAAGCCTTCGACGCGTGGTTTGATGAAACCAACCGCGCGCTGGCTTCGGCCCGGCGCGGCGGCACCGTAAAGCCCAGCGTGGAAGCCATTGAAGCGGGCCTTGTGGATTTCAAGACGATGGCCGAAGAGACCCGGCGCAAGATGCAGGCCAGCTATGAAAAAGGGCAGGCCCTGGGCAAGAGCCGTTCCAAGGCCAGCACCAGCAAAGGCAAGAAGAAGTAAGAGCAGGAAGATTTCTTCGCTTGAAATCGTGAACCTCGACGGTTCTCTTAGGGCGAAGCGAGCAGAAGTTTGGCGGGCTTGGGGCGTCGCGTGACCAGCTTGGTCCAGGGTGTTCAGCCACCAGCCAGCGTCCCCCAAAGCAGCTTGTCTCCTATGTGGCGGCCTTCCCTTGCGGAGGCCGCCTGTTCTCTCGTCTGTGCTCTTGGGCCGCCAGCATTCGCTATCGTGGCGGGATGACGGCTGGCCCCTTTTCTGATATGCCCCTCAGCACCCCGCCGCGCCGGGGGCTGCTGCTCGTGATGACGGGCGCGTCCGGCGTGGGCAAGGGCACCCTGCGCGAGCGCTGGCTGGCGGGTCAGGACGTGTTTTACAGCACCTCCTGGACCACCCGCGAGGCCCGGCCCGGCGAGGAGCACGGCGTGCACTATGTTTTCGTCACCCCCGACGATTTCGAGGCCAAGGCCCAGGCGAACGGCTTTCTCGAACACGCCGCCTTTGTGGGCAACCGCTACGGCACGCCCATGGAGCCTATTGAAGCGGCACTCTCGCGTGGGCAGGACGTGATTCTGGAAATTGAGGTGGAAGGCGCCATGCAGGTCAAGGCGCGCATGGGCGACGAGGCCATCCTGATTTTCATCATGCCGCCTAGCCTCTCGGAACTGCGCCGCCGCCTGGAGGGCCGCGCCACCGAGACCCCCGAGCGCATTGAAAAGCGGCTGGCCCGCGCCCGCGAGGAAATCCGCGAAGCCCACGAATTCCGCTACGTGGTGGTCAACGACGACCTGGACCGCGCCGTGGATGACCTGCACGCCATTCAGCGCGCCGAGCGGGCCCGGCAGCGCCCCGAGACCGAATGGACCGAGGAAGACCGCGAGGCCCGCGTGCGTGCCGACACCCTGCGCAGCTATACCCTGACCGACGCCCAGCTGAACGAGGTGGCGACCCACTGAGAAGTGGCCCACGGTGCGGCCCGGCCCTTCTTTGCACGACCAGACCCGAGGGAACCTTATGCCACTTGAACTGATCCAGGGCGATATTGCCGCGCAGACCACCTGCGCCGTGGTGACTGCTGCCAACAAGGAATTAATGGGCGGTGGGGGCGTGGACGGCGTGATTCACCGCGCCGCTGGCCCCGAACTGCTGCGCGCCATCCGGCAGCTGGGGGGCACGCCCACGGGCACGGCCGTCATCACGCCTGCTTTTGGGCTCTCTGGCCAGGGGGTGCGGCACGTGATTCATGCCGTGGGCCCCATCTGGCGCGGTGGCCACGCGAGCGAGGCCGACCTGCTGGCCAGCGCCTACCGCCACAGCCTGGAACTGGCCGTGCAGCACGGCTGCGACAGCGTGGCTTTTCCGGCGATCAGCACCGGGGTCTACGGCTATCCGCTGGATCAGGCCGCCGAGGTGAGCCTGCGGGCGATCACCACGTTCCTGTGGGATCACCCCGCCCTTCAGGTGCGGCTGGTGCTGTACGGCGCCGGGCCCCTGAACGTGTTTCAGCGGGCGCTGGCCCGGGTGGCACCGTCCGCATAGGCTTGACCGCGCCTGCATATCACGCTATAGTTTTCGACATCACCGCCCAAGAGGCGGTTTTTCTTGTTTGGGAAGGGAGGCGCAGAGGGGCCTGTGTGCCTCGGTGTCCTGGCCGGCCTGCCCGGCTCGGCAGCGAGGCCACCGCTCTGCCTGGAGTGAGGGTAGAGCCGCGCAACCTCAGGGCAACGCGGCAGAGCCGCCCTTTATGAGCCCTCGCTCCGGCGCCAGTAGCCGGTGAGGCGGACATCGGCCTGGGGGTATTCGGCGCGCAGATGTTTGCGCAGGCGCTTGGCCGCCCCTGTTTCCAGGGCGCCCCACACGGCCGCCGGGGCCACGGCCAGGGTGTCCAGCACAGCCAGCAGCGCGGCGCCGCTGTCTCCCACGCGCGGTAGCCAGCTCACGTGGGTTCCGGCGGGCAGCGGCACCTCGTCCAGATAACGCTGCTCGGCGGCGTCGCCCACCTCCAGCAGCACGCGGACAGGGTGTTCATCGGCCCAGCCTTCCAGCAGGGCCGCAATGGTGGGCAGCGCGGTTTCGTCGCCCAGCAGCAGCGCGGGGCCACCTGTGAAGTCGGGGAAGGGCTCGTGGCGCTCGCCGCGCACCGTCACGAGGTCGCCGGGTTGCAGGCCCTGGGCCCACACGCTGCCGGGGCTCTGGTCATGGCAATACACGTCAACGTGGGCCAGCGCGCCCTGCACGCGGCGCAGGGTGTAGGGGCGGCCGTGGTCCTGGCCCGGCACGTCAAAGCGGCAGGCGTCCCCCGGGCGCCAGGCGGGGCGCTCGTCCTGATCCAGGTGCAGCACGAGGCGGCGCATATGGGCGGTCAGGGGGCGGTTGTCGGTCACCTGCCACGCGGCCACGCGGCCTTCGGGGTTCAGGCCCAGCTTCTTCATGGCCGCCCCCACGGTGCCGCGAATCGCCTCGTGGACGGGGCCCGGCACGGCGAAGGGCACGAAGCGGCGCGACACGCCTGCCGGGGCTGTGACTGCCAGTTCCATGCCGTCTTCGAACAGGGCCGTGATCTGGGCCTGCGTGGCGTCCTGCACCGGGGTAAAGGCCCTGACACAGTGCAGCAGTTCGGGCACATGCCCCTCGTTGACATGCAGGATGAGGTCCTGCATCTCGTCCGTCATGGGCAGTGGGCGGGTGGGGGTCAGGGTGGTCATGGTGGGTGCTCCTTGGGCCCTAGGCCGGGCCAGGGGTAAGCGATCAATTCAGGGCGTACAGCGGCCGGTGTGGTGGCTGGGTTAGCACGGTCGTGGCCTGAAGCAGGGTGCGCAGGGCCTGCCAGTCATCGGGCCGCAGGGTGGTGCCCATGGGGCCGTACCACAGCCCCACGCCCTGCGCGGTGTGGTGGGTCTGCCAGTGGCCCAGCAGGCGGTCATGCGGGTCTGCCGTGAGCGCTTGCAGGTCCAGAAACTCCTCGTCGTGCAGGGACAGATTTAGGCTCTCCCAGACCACATGCAGCGCCCCGCACGAGCAGCGCAGCACCTTGCGGCGTGGAGCGTGGATCACCAGGGGCGTCAGGCTCTGGCACATGGCGCGCTCTCCAGGGGGTTGGGCAGGGCCAGCAGGGAAACAATGGGCTGCAGGAGCTTCATGGGAACACCTCAGGGAAAAGGAGCAGGGAGGGAGGGGCGGATACCCTGGCCAGGGGCGAGGGCGCCCGGATCAGCCGGCGCTGACGATCAGGGGACAGTCCAGGCAGGGGTGGCGGGTCACCAGCACCTCGTGGCCGTAGGCAGCCTGAATGTGGGCGGGGGTCAGGGCGGCGGCGGGCGGGCCCCAGGCCAGCACCTCGCCCCCGGCCAGCAGCAGCACCCGGTCGGCGTACTGGGCGGCCAGATTCAGGTCGTGCAGCACCGCCAGCACGCCCACGCCCTCGGCGCACAGGTCGCGGGCCAGCCGCAGGGTCGCGTGCTGGTGGGCCAGGTCCAGGCTGGCGGTGGGTTCGTCCAGCAGCAGCACCCGGTCGCCCGCCGTGCCGCTTAATTGCGCCAGGGTGCGCGCCAGATGCACCCGCTGCTGCTCCCCGCCCGAGAGCGTCTGAATAGAGCGCGCACCGAACCCCGCCAGCCCCACGCGGGCCAGACAGTCGGCGGCCATGGCGCGGTCGGCCGGGGTTTCGCGCCGCCCGTGCGGAATGCGGCCCAGCAGCACTATGTCCAGCACCTCGGCGGCAAAGGGCACGGCGGTGTGCTGCGGCAACACCGCGCGGCGCCGTGCCAGTTCGCGGGGGCGGCGCGGGGGCAGCGGCTGGCCGAACAGCTGTACCCCCCGGGCGCGCAGATCGCCGCTGAGGTGAGCCAGCAGGGTGCTTTTGCCGGCCCCGTTGCGCCCCAGCACAGCCAGCAGTTCGCCCGCCTGCAGCGACAGCGACACCCCGCGCAGTACCTCGCGCCCGGCCACCGTGTAGTCCAGCGCTGCCACCTGGGCCACCGGGGCGCGCGGGGTGGCCGGCGGCGCGTCATGGGTCGGCAGTGCATCGGCCCGGGGGTGGTCCAGCAGCGCGCCTTTCACAGCCCTGCGCCCTGGCGGCCCGGCCGCAGCAGAAAGAGAAAGAAGGGCGCCCCCAGCAGGGCCGTCACAATACCCAGGGGCAACTCGGCTGGCACGACCACGGTGCGCGACAGCAGGTCGGCCAGGACCAGCAGCGTGGCCCCCAGCAGCGCCGAGGCCGGCAGCAGCGTGCGGTGGTTGGGCCCGGTCAGCAGCCGCAGCAGGTGCGGCACCACCAGCCCCACAAAGCCAATGGTGCCTGCCACCGCTACCCCGGCGCCCACGCCCAGGGCCACCAGCGAAACGATCAGCCACTTCACGCCCTGCACCGGCAGGCCCAGGTGCGCCGCGCCGGTCTCGCCCAGCATGAAGGCGTTCAGGGCGCGCGCGGCCAGGGGCAGGCCCAGCACCCCCACCGCCAGGGGCGGCAGCGCGCTGAGCACCGTGGGCCAGGTGGCGCCGCCCAGCGAGCCCAGGTTCCAGAAGGTCAGGGACCGCAGCTGGTCATCGGTGGCCAGAAAGGTCATCAGGCCGGTGCCGGCCCCACAGAGCGCGTTGACCGCAATGCCGGCCAGCAGCATGGTGGCCACCTGCACCCGCCCGCGTTCCTGCGCCAGCAAAGAAATGAGCGCGGTCGCCAGCAGTGCACCGGTAAAGGCAGCCAGGGGCAGTGAGTACGGGCCAAAGGCCTGAAACCCCAGCACCACGCTGGCGGCAGCGGCCAGACTGGCGCCGCTGGAAATCCCCAGCAGGCCAGGGTCGGCCAGGGGATTGCGAAACAGGCCCTGCATGGCGGCGCCTGCGGCGCCCAGCCCCGCGCCCACCAGCAGCCCCAGCACCACGCGCGGCAGACGAATGGCCCACAGCACCGCCGCCTGCTGCGGCTCGTAGGTCTGCAGCGGCGGCACCCCCAGTGGCGCCAGCAGAATGCTGAGCACCTGCCCCGGCGCGATGCCCACGGCGCCCGTGCCCACCGCCAGCACCGCCGCGCCCACCAGCAGCGGCGGCAGTGCCAGCAGCGTGAGGGTGCGGGCGCGCCAGGGCCAGGGCGCGGGGGCGGCCGTGACGGTCACCGGAAGTCGGCCTTCCACTGCCGGGCCAGCTTCAGGGCAAATTCGGGCAGGCGCGGCCCGATCCAGCGCACCGAGTTGTCCACCGCATAGATGCGCCGGGCCCGGCCCGCGTTCGTCTGGGCCACGCCGGGCAGCTTTAGGGCACCGTCCACGCCACCCACGGCCTCCAGGCCGCGCTCCAGCAGAATGATCGCGTCGGGGTTCAGGGCCACCAGGGCCTCGGCCGTCAGGGTCTTGGTGTCCTTGAACGGCGCAATGTTGCGCCCTCCCGCCAGGGTGATCAGATCGTTGGCGCCGCCCTCGGTGCCGTAGATGCTGGCGTCGTTGGGGCCGTGGGCGTACAGGAAGATGACCCTGGGGGCCACCTTTGGCCGGTTGGCTTTGACCGCCTGCACCGTGGTGTCGAAGCTGCGGGTCAGGCTGGCGGCGGCGCCGGGCACGCCGTACACCTGGGCCAGCAGGTTCAGCCGCGCCTTCACGCCGTCCAGGCCCCCGGTGTCGCTGGCGGGCAGCACCAGCACCTTCACGCCCGCCGCGCGCAGCTGCTGCACGGTCTTGACGTTGCTGGGCATGGCGAAGTTGTCGGCGGTACCAATCACGAGGTCAGGCTGCAGCGCCAGGATGCCCTCGGCGGGCAACTGGGCCCAGTGCCCCACGCTGGGCAGCTTGTTGGGCGGGTAAGTGCCGGTGACATCGGTGCCCACGAGGCTGCCCTGCTGGCCCAGGCGGTAGATCAGTTCGACAGTCGTGGCATTTAGCGCCACCACACGCCGGGGTGTGCCCAACTCGACGGTCACGCCGTCGGCCCCCTTGACGGTGACGGCCAGAGCAGACGAAAGCAGGGAGAGGGCAGACAGCGCCAGAAGGGTTCGTTTCATCCTCCAAAACCTAAGTAATCCGAGTTAATTAGTCAAGAATATGTGTATGGTGGTTGGAGGGTGGATTCTGGATTGAGCAAAAAAGCTGAGTAGGAGCCTTGTTGAGCTCGTCGGAAAAGCCTCAAAATGTTTGCTCGAAAAAACCCGTCTGGAGCAGTCTAAATTGGCGTCCAAAAGTCCCCAAATCCTCATCGAGTCATTATGTTTTTGGCAGAAAATATGCTAAACTCTTGAGTATGAAGAACGCTCCGCTGACCCTTGACTTTGGCACCGTCCGGCTGCCCATCAGCGCGGACGGACTGCTGCACGCCCCCACGGCCCTGAAGCACCTGGGCCTGTCCGATGACCGCTTCCAGGCCACCCTGGACGCCCTGAAGGTAGAGACCGACACCCGCGACTACGGCGCTGGCCCCGAACTGGCCCTGTCTATTCCCGACTTCACCCGTCTGGCCTTTACGCTGGACACCCCGCAGGCCCGGCGCTGGCGCAAGCGGGCCCAGGACCTGCTGACCCGCGCCCTGCAGGGCGACGTGCGCCTGTCGGCCCAGATTGCCGAGCGCAACCCCGACCCTGAAGCCCGGCGCTGGCTGGCCGCCCGCCTGGAAAGCACCCAGGCCCGGCGCGAACTGATGAGCACAGTCGCCCGCCACGGTGGCGAGGGCCCGGTGTTCGGGCAACTGGGGAGCATCAGCAACCGCAGCGTGCTGGGCACCAACAGCGCGGCCATCCGCCGCGAGCGCGGGGTCAAGCAGACCCGCGACGGCCTGAGCGCCACCGAGCTGCTGCGCCTCGCCTACCTGGACACCGCCACCACCCGCGCCATTCAGGAGCGCGGCGCCCACGGCAACGATGCGATCCTGAAGCTCCACGAGCATGTCGCCCGCCGCGAGCGCGCCGGCTGGGAAACGCCAATTCCGACCCAGGCGAGCTAAGCAGGGGCCGATGGCGGAAAGCAGATGGCAGATGGCTGAACACAGGCCGTCTGCCTTCTCTTTTGTCCAGTGGTCGGGCCAGTGGTCAAGTGAGGCAAGCGGGGTATGGGTGGAATGTCGTCTGGGACGCAGGGCACGCTCCACCCTCTGCAGGCCCCGGCAAGGAGGGCAAAGCAGCGTCCTAGTCGTCCCGGGTCTGCGTGGTGTTCGCTTTTGCCCTCTGCCATAGACCCTCTGACACCCGCCATCTGCCGCCCTATCCCTCATCCAGCCCCGCTAGAATCCGGCACGTGCCGCTCCTCCTGATTCGCCTCGTCCTGGCCGAGGTCACCCGCTGGTATGTGGCGGGCGTGGCGCTGTTCATGTCGCTGCAGATGGTGGACGCCCTGAGCAGCACCGTGGCCAAGCTGATCCAGTACCGCCCACCCCTGGATAAAGCTGCCCTGGCCTTTTTCAGCATCGGCCCGGGGATTCTGAACAAGAGTCTGGTGCTGGCGGTGCCGTTTGCCATTCTGCTGGCCTTTTCGCGGATGCAGCGCGACAGCGAACTCAAGGCGATCAGCGCCGGGGGGGTGGCGCCGCTGCGGCTGGTGTGGCCGCTGGCCCTGCCCTTTGTCCTGGTGGCGGCGCTGGCGTACGTGAACGGCGACCGCATCGTGCCGTCCAATCTGGCCCGCTGGGACGCCACCTGGTTCAACATCTACAACATGCCGCTGCCCCCGCAGACGCAGAAAAAGTACACCTATGCCCCCCCCGGCGCCCTGTACTACGCGGGCAGCGTGATCAGCACGGGCGACGGCACCACCGCGCAGCTGCAGGGCGTGATGGTGCAGCGGGACGGCGCGGTGCTGACGGCCAGCAGCGGCACCTGGGACAGCAAGGCCCAGACCTGGACCCTGCTGAACCCCTGGCGCGCTGTCCCCGGCCAGAACCCCCAACCGCTGAACAAACCCGTCACCGTGCCCCAGACCGACGCCCTGCGCCCCCCACCCGCCAAGGCCGAGCAGACCACCACCCCCGAACTGCGCGCGCGCGCCGCCGATCCCCAGATGCTGCCCGCTGATCAGCGCGAGGCGGCCTTCCAGATTGTCCGCCGCATGGCCGACCCGCTGACGGCTGTGGTGTTCGCCTTGGCAGCCGGGGCCCTGGGGCTGCTGCTGCGCAACCGCGCGGCGGCCTTTGCGGCGGTGCTGGTGTTTCTGGTGAGCTTCTACGTGCTGTGGACTACCGTGCCGGGGCTGGCGCGGGCCGGGGCGCTGTCGCCTGCCCTGGCGGCGTGGCTGCCCAATGTGGTCTTTGTGCTGCTGGCCGCCGCCCTGGCCTGGAGGCTGCGGTGAAGACCTTTGAACGGTACGTGCTCTCGGAAATTCTGCCGTTCCTGGCCGGGGGGGTAGCGGCTGTGATCACGCTGCTGCTGCTGGCCGGCCTGGAAGGGGTGATTGCCCCGCTGCTGGCCAAGGGCGCCGATCCGCTGCTGGTGGCCCGCCTGCTGGCCCTGAATGTCCCCGAGGCCACCGCCACCGCCCTGCCCATCGCCCTGATGTTCGCCGTGCTGCTGGGCCTGTCGCGGCTGGCGGCCGACAGCGAGATCAAGAGCGCGGTGGCCTCGGGCATTCCGGCGTCGCGGCTGTTCCGGCCCGTGCTGGGCCTGGGGGCCGCCGTGGCGCTGCTGGCCTTTGCGCTGGGCGAGGGCCTGGTGCCGCGCGCCCAGGTGGAAGCGCGCGCCGTGCAGCGCCAGATCGTGCTGGATAACCCCCGGGTGCTGGGCCTGGGCCAGAACGTGGTGCTGCGCGACACCCTGAACCGCGCGATCAGCGTGGGCCAGGTGCGCCCGGGCGGCGAACTGCGCGACCTGCGGATCGTGACCATGGTGGAAAACACCCTGCCCAGTGAGGTGATCACAGCCGAGGCAGGGCGGCTGCGCCCAGGCACCAACGTGCTGGAGCTGCGTCAGGGCCAGCGCATGACCTACCAGAACGGCGACCCCCGGCCCTCCACCATCCTGAGTTTCGAGCGCGGCGAACTGCCCCTGCAGGACACTGGCACCGACCTGGGCGGCCAGGGCCAGGGATCGCTGGCCCGTTACGACACCCTGCCGGTGCTGTGGGCCCGGGTGCAGACCTACCGCCAGCAGAACATCAGCGCGCCGGCCGATTTCACCGCCCTGCACCAGAAGTTTGCCGGGCCACTGGCGGCGCTGGCCCTGGCCTTTTTTGCTGTGACCCTGGCGGTGTACTCCTTCCGCAGCGGGCGTGACCTGGGGCTGGTGTGGGCGCTGCTGCTCACCTTTGCCTACTACGCCACCTTCAGCGTGTTCCGCGTGATGGGCGAGAACGGCGCGGTGCCCGGTGCCGTGGCCGCCTACGCACCGGACCTGATCGCGGTGCTGGCGGGGCTGGGCCTGCTGTGGTTCATGGCGCGGCGCTGACCGGCTGGTGCTCTGCCGCTTCCCCGGGGCCGCCGGGCGGGGTCCAGCGGCTGCCCCAGCGGGCCATCGCCGCAATGATCTCGCCCAGGCTCTGGCCCTGCTCGGTCAGGGCGTATTCCACCCGGGGGGGCACCTCGGCGTAAACGGTGCGGGTCACGAGGCCCTGGGCTTCGAGCTGCCGCAGCCGCTCGGTGAGGGTCTTGGGCGACACGCGCCCCAGGGTGCGTTTCAGGTCGCTGAAGCGCCGCCGGCCGCCCAGCAGGTCGCGCAGAATCAGGGTGGTCCACTTGCCGCCGATCACCTGCATGGTGCGCTCCACGCCGCATTCCGGGCGGCTGACCACCGCATGGCCGTATTTCATGGGCCCAGACTAGACCGCTTCCGTAACGGAAGTCATGACAGTTTCCAAAACCATACTGGCTTTTGCCTTTCCCCCTGCTTCCGCTGGCGGGGGGATGTTCTTTAGCGTGGGGCCATGAGCCTTTTTCCTGTCCGAGGTTTCCTATGAAGCTGGCCCTGCTGGGTGCCACTGGCCGCACCGGGCGCTTGGTGCTGGATCAGGCGCTGGCCCGGGGCCACGAGGTGCAGGCGCTGGCACGCCGCCCCGAAGTGCTGAGCACTCGCCCGGGGCTGACGGTGGTGGCGGGTCACCTGAAGGACGAGGCCGCCCTTCAGGCCGTGCTGCGCGGGGCCGACGCGGTGCTCAGCGCGCTGGGCCCGGTCAAGGGCGATGCGGGCGGCGTGATGACCCAGGCCGCCCAGGTGCTGGTGCGCCGTATGCCCGAAGCGGGGGTGCGCCGGGTGGTCAGCCTGACCGGGGCTGGCGTGCCCTTCGCCGGGGACGTGCCGGGCCCGGTGGACCACATCTTCCGCACGCTGCTGAGGGTCCTGCAGGGCGACGTGCTGCGTGACGCCACGGAACACGTGCGTCTGCTGAGGACCTCGGACCTGGACTGGACCGTGGTGCGCGCGCCGATGCTCACCGATGGGCCGGCCGGACCCGTGCGCTCCGGGCCGGTGGGGCGCACGGGCCCGCGTGTGCCGCGCGCCAGTGTGGCCGCCTTCATGCTGGACGCCGCCGAGCAGGGCACCTTCTCGCGCCAGGCGCCGGCCGTCAGTGCGTAGCCCGGTGTGCCTGGGCCCGGGGGGCCGGTGAGGGCCGCCCGGGTGCACCACTTCGGGGGCCCCGAGGTGCTGCGCGTGGAGGAGGTGCCCTGGCCCGCCCCCCAGGGCGACGAACTGCTGGTGCGTGTGGCGGCCAGCAGCATCAACGCAACTGATCTGGCACTTCGCTCAGGCAGCCTGGGTCCACTGGCCGCGCGGCAACTGCCCCTGACCGTGGGCTTTGACGTGTGCGGCGAGGTGGTGGCCTGCGGGCCGCGTGTGACGGCCTTCCGGCCCGGCGAGCGGGTGTACGCCCTGCTGGGCCTGCGCGCTGGCGGCAGCGCTGAGTATGTCACCGTGCGGCAGGGCCGGGCCGCGCGGGCGCCTGCCACGGTGTCGGCGGTGCAGGCGGCGGCCGTGCCCCTGGCCGGTCTGACGGCCCTGCAGGCCCTGCGTGCCCAGGGTGGCTTGCAGCCCCACAGCACGGGTCCCCGCCCCCGGGTGCTGGTGTACGGCGCGGCGGGCGGCATTGGTTCCTTCGCCGTGGGGCTGGCCCGCGTGCTGGGCGCCCAGGTGACTGGCGTGGCCCGCCCTGAAAAGCACACCTTCGTGCAGGCCCTGGGTGCCGACGAGGTGCTGGCGCCGGCTGACCTGGACTGGACCCAGGCTGGCCCCTGGGACGTGGTGCTGGACACGCCACCCGCCCTGGGCTTTGCGGCGGTGCGCCCGGCACTGGGCCCGCGCGGCGTTCTGGTCAGCACCCGCCCGCTGCCCACCCGCCTGGGCGACGCAGCCGCCATGCTGCCCTGGCGCGGCCCCCACCCCCGCTTGGCGACCATCCACACCGCCGAACGCGGCCTGGACCTCGCTTTTCTGGCCCGCCTGATTGACGGCGGCGAATTGTCCGTGCCGGTAGACCGGGTGTTTCCACTGCAGGATATTGCTGCAGCCCACCGCTACGCCGAGGGCGACGAAGTACGCGGCAAGGTGGTGGTGGGGGTGGCTGAGAACTGAGAGGCCTTCCGATACATGCCGCAATGCGTGACGGCAGCGTTCTGACTGAAAGGACTTGCAGCGTGACGCAGCAGGAAGGCAAAACGACGGCTTTCCGGGAGTGGAGTTGGAAGAGCGCCAAAGATGGGAACTATCCAGTTCTCCTCTGGAGGTGCCTGAGATGAACCGCAGTTCGTGTAACCTGCTGTTCACGGCAGTGGACCCTTCTGCCTGCGGGCCAAACGAGAGCCCTTCGCTGTCGCTCACGTGGCCCCAGGGCGGCCGGCATTCCCCTCTTCAGTACAGCCCCTTTCCTCCAGCTTTCAGTGCGTAGTGCACCCGGCGCAGCGCCACTGCCTGTGCCCGCGAGAGCGGCAGCCCGCGCGAAAGCCGCTCCAGGGCGCGGGCGTGCAGGGCCAGTCGGTGTGGGGCGTCGGTGTCCAGGGTGGGGGTGTAGGTGAAGGTCACGGCTGAGCCCAGTTCGTCCACCAGGGCGTACAGCCGCTCCAGCGACGGCGACTTGCGGCGGCCCCGGTGAATCAGGGCCTCGTCGTAGCGGCGCACATGAAACTTGTGGTCGCTCTGCACCTGAAAGGCTGTGTGGCCCAGCGCGCGGGCGTGGGTCAGGGCCACGCGGATGGCCTCGCGCTCGGCCAGCCCTTCGTGGCCCAGGGCCCCGCGCAGCACGGCCCCGTAGGGGCGGTCCCCCAGCAGATAGCCCAGGCTCAGCGAGCCGCTCTGCTTGTCGGCGCTGCCATCGGTGCGAATCAGGACAGGGCCAGTGGCGTGGGGGTGGTCGGCCTGCAGCGCCGCCTGCGCCGCCGTGTCCAGGGGCTGTCCAGCCGCCAGTCGTGCCAGGGCCCCGGCCAGTGCGGCGGCCTGCTGGGCGCGGTCCTCTTCCCCTGCTCCTGGGATCAGCGCCCGGAAATCCAGCGCCGCCGCGTGCCGGGCCGCCAGTTCGGCGGCGCTCAGGGGCAGGGGAGAAGGCAGGCCGTAAGGCACGCCGTCCAACACGTAGCCCGCGCCATCCGGGGTCTCGGCCACGCTGAGGGTGGCGCGCTGGTGGCGGGGAACGGTCACCAGGGCTGCACCCGGTAGTCTTTCAGGAACACGCCGGCCAGGGGCCGCCCAGGCTCATTCAGACCGCTGAACATGGGATCGCACAGCCGGGCCGCCGCGTCGTCCAGGTCCAGGGGTAGCCGGAAGCCCTGAGCCGCCATGCGCTCTTGCTGGGGATGCGGCTCCTGGTGCGACACCCAGCCGGGGTCCACGCTGGTCATGTAAATGCCCTCGCGTGCCAGCCGTGGCCCGCTGGTGCGGGTCAACATGTTCAGCGCCGCCTTGGCCATGTTGGTGTGGGGGTGGCGGTCACTCTTGTCGGCCCGTGAAAACTGGCCCTCCACAGCGCTCACGTTCACAACAAACCGCCGCTCGAATGGCGAGCGCCGCAGCAGGGGCAGTAGGCCGCTGCACAGCAGGTAGGGCGCCGTGGTGTTCACCAGCTGCACCTCCAGCAGCTCGCGGGCCTCGACCTCGTCCAGCCGGGCTGTCCAGCTATTGTGGGGGCGCAGGTCCAGGGCTTGACCGTGGCGGTCCAGGGGCTCGGGTGGGGTGAACAGTGAAGGGGCACCAGAGCTGTCCGGCAAGCTGGGCGCAGGCCACGCGATCTTCAGGGCCAGCCGGGAGCCGGGCAGGGCCTGCCGCTCCCCCTGCAGCAGCGCGGCATAGAAGCCGGGTGGCCGCGCAATGGTCTGCGCGGCGTTGTTGATCAGCAGGTCCAGATGGGGCTGGGTGCGGCTCAGTTCCTCTATAAACGCCTGTACAGCGCGCAGATCCCGCAGGTCCAGGCCGTACAGGGTCAGCCGGCCCTGCCACTCGGCGGCGTCTGGCTCCTGGGCAAATCGCCGCGCCGCGTCCTGTGGAAATCGGGTGGTCACGATCACCTGGGCCCCACTGCGCAGCAGCCGCAGGGCCGCCGCGTGCCCAATGTTCACCCGGCCACCGGTCAGCAGGGCCACACGGCCGCTCAGGTCGGCGCGCGCATGGCGCTTGCGGTGGTTCAGCTGACCGCATGGAGCGCACAGGGCCGGATTCCCCGCGTCGGCCAGCCCGAAGGGTTGCCGGCACATGTAGCAGCGCTGCCCCGCGTCTGGTTTTGGCGGTGGGCGCCGGGCGGCCTCTTCTGCCTGCCGGGCGTGCTTGCGCCCCAGGCGATTCACGCCGGCCACCAGCGTGCGGAAGGCGGGCTGATCATCGGCCAGGGCTGGGTTACGCAGCACCGCTTTCAACACGCGCTGCGCTGTTTGCCAGTCAAGGGGGGTCAGATCGGGGTCCATAGGTCAAAGAGAGGTGGAGGTGGGCACCGCTTTATGAAAACGGGCCACCTCCGCTGTCCGGGACGGACTCGAACCGCCGGCCACCCGATCTGCAGTCGGATGCTCTTCCCCTGAGTTACCGGACCTCTGCAGTGTAGCGGGCCCGGGTCGTCTGCGGCGCTCGTTTGCCCAAAAGGTGGGGGCCGCGTCACCTTGGCAAGGTGGGCGGCCCCCGGCGTTCAGAGCGGACTCGAACCGCTGACCCCTCGCTTGCAAAGCGAGTGCTCTTCCCCTGAGCTACCGAACAGCTTCATTTTACCCCTGCCCCGCCACCTGTGTCGCCTGAATAGCGGTCAGGGCGATGGTGTACACGATGTCATCCACCAGCGCGCCGCGCGAGAGGTCATTGACCGGCTTGCGCAGGCCCTGCAACATGGGGCCCACCGCCACCACCCCGGCGGCGCGCTGCACGGCCTTGTAGGTGGTGTTGCCGGTGTTCAGGTCCGGGAAGATAAAGACGGTGGCGCGCCCGGCCACCGGGCTGCCCGGCGCCTTCTGCTGGCCCACCGATAGCACGCTGGCGGCGTCGTACTGCATGGGGCCGTCCACCACGATGTCGGGGCGGCGCTCGCGCACCAGTGCGGTGGCGGCCTTGACCTTCTCCACGTCCTCGCCACTGCCCGATTCCCCGGTGGAATACGACAGCATCGCCACCCGGGGCGTAATCCCGAAGGCGCGCGCACTGTCGGCGCTCTGAATGGCGATATCGGCCAGTTCCTCGGCGCCCGGGTTGGGGTTGATGGCGGCGTCGCCGTACACCAGCACCTGTTCAGGCATCAGCATGAAAAACACCGAACTCACCAGCCCGGCGCCCGGCGCGGTCTTGATCAGCTGCAGGGCCGGGCGCACGGTGTTGGCGGTGGTGTGAATGGCGCCAGACACCAGCCCGTCCACCTCGCCCAGCGCCAGCATCATGGTGCCCAGCACCACGGTGTCTTCCAGCTGCGCTTCGGCCTGCGGGGCGGTCAGGCCCTTGTTCTTGCGCAACTCCACCATGGGGGCCACGTACTGGTGGCGCACGGTGTCCGGGTCCAGAATCTCCAGACCATCGGGCAGCACGAGGCCCTGCCCCTCGGCCACCTGCCGCACCCGGTCCGGCTTGGCCAGCAGCACGCAGCGGGCAATGCCCTTCTCGGTGCAGCGAATGGCGGCCTTGACCGTGCGCGGCTCGTCGCCCTCGGGC
Organism: Deinococcus aquaedulcis; assembly: GCF_019693445.1. NCBI lineage: Bacteria > Thermotogati > Deinococcota > Deinococci > Deinococcales > Deinococcaceae > Deinococcus > Deinococcus aquaedulcis. The sequence continues at coordinate 117,299 of NZ_JAHRBL010000008.1, forward strand.
AGCACGATGCGTTTGCCGGCGGCGCGCGCCTTCTGAATCAGCTCGTAGCGAAAGGCGCTGGGGGGCAGGCGCCGCTCGCCGCTGCGGACAGGCGCGCGCAGGCGGGTGCCCAGCGGCACCGTGTCCAGGCGGTCAGCCATGAAGTCCAGAATGCGTTCCATGCGGCTCAGGTCGTCGTGCGGCACCCGGGCGTCCAGCCGCGAGAGCCGCGAGGCGGTCTGAAACGAGTTTGTCTCCACCCGCAGCACCGGCAGGGTGCTGCCCAGCGCCGCGCGGCACAGCCGGTCAATGGAGTCCTCGGGTGCGCTGCCCGAGGTGAACATCAGCCCCGCCAGCGGCACCCCGCTGAGGTGCGACAGGGCGGCGGCCATGATTACGTCCTCGCGGTCCCCAGGCGTGACCACCAGGGCGCCGGGCACGAACAGGTGCGCCATCTTGGGTACCGTGCGCGCCGTGACCACGGTGCTGGTTACGCGGCGCAGGGCGGCCTCGCCTTCGTTGACCACCTCGGCCTGCAGGTGCCGGGCCACGTCCAGGGTGCGCGGGGCCGTGAGGTCGGCCGAACTGGACACCACGCCCAGCAGCGGCAGTTCGCCGCTGGCCAGCACGCGGCTGCGGGAGCGCAACTCGGCCATCAGGGTGCCGTAGTCCAGCGCGGGCGGCGCAAAGTTCAGCACGTAGCCGCTCAGGCCGCTGCCGTCGCTGCGGCGGTAGCCCTGCGCGGTGATCTCCAGTTCGTCGGCCAGTTCGCCCGCGCCCACCCCGGCGAGGCTCGACACCAGCACGGTGTCGGCTTCCAGGTTGCGCGCGAGGCTGGCATTCAGGGCTGCGGCGTAGGTGTTGCGCTCGGTCAGCGCCAGCCCCTCGGCCACCAGCACGTCGGCGCTGCCCGCCGTCGCCTCGCGGGCGAGGGCCACCACGCTTTCCATCAGGTCTTCTTCGCCGCCGTGGCTCAGCTGTTCTTCGGCCTGCGCCAGGGCAATGGGGTCAGGCGTACTCAGATGCGCCAGGGTGCGGGCAAAATGTACGCTGTCATCGGTACGGGTCTCATGCGTCTGGGCAATGGGCTTCAGAAACGCCACCTTCAGGCCCTGGCGTTCCAGCGCGCGGGTGAGGCCCAGGGCGGTGCTGGTCAGGCCCACGCCGTTGCGGGTGGGCGCCACAAACAGGGTTTTCATGCCTTCACCTCGGCCAGCAGGGCGCGGGTCTGCTCGGCGATCATGCGTTCCTCGTTCGTGTTGATCACCAGCGCCGGCAGCGCCCCCGGCGCACTGATCAGGCCCGATTGCCCCCGGACCGCCGCCCGGTTGGCCGCCTCGTCGGCCGCTGCCCCCAGCACGCCCAGGCGCGCCAGCACCGCCGCGCGCACAGGTGCGCTGTTCTCCCCAATTCCGCCAGTGAACACCAGGGCGTCCACCCGGCCCAGGGCCACCGCCATGCCGGCCATCTGCTTGGCCAGCCGGTAGACGAACACATCCAGCGCCAGCCGCGCGCCCGCGTGTCCCCGCCCGGCGGCCTCTTCCAGTTCGCGCATGTCGTTGCTGAGGCCCGAGAGCCCCAGCAGGCCGCTCTCCTTGTTCAGGGCCGAGGTGACTTCCGAAAGGCTCAGGCCCGCCTGCCGCGCAATGTAATCGTGCAAGCCTGGGTCCACATCGCCGCTGCGGGTGCCCATGACCAGCCCTTCCAGGGGGGTCAGGCCCATGCTGGTGTCCACGCTGCGCCCGCCCGCCACGGCACACACGCTGCAGCCGTTGCCCAGATGCGCGGTGACGAGGTTCAGCTCGGCCAGCGGGCGACCGAGCACCTCGGCGGCGCGGGCGGCCACGTAGGCGTGGCTGGTGCCGTGAAAGCCGTAGCGGCGCACCCCATGCTGGCGGTACCAGTCCCCCGGCACCGGGTAGCGGTAGGCCACTTCCGGCATGGTCTGGTGAAAGGCCGTGTCGAAGACCGCCACATGGGCCGCGTCGGGAAAGGCCGCCTGCGCCGCCTCAATCCCAGCGATGTTGGCGGGGTTGTGCAGCGGCGCCAGCGGCACGCAGGCGCGGATCTCGCCCAGCACTTCGTCCGTCAGGCGCACCGGGGCGTGAAAGCGCTCGCCGCCGTGCACCACGCGGTGGCCGACCGCGCCCACCTGCGCCCGCACGCCCAGGTCGTCCAGCGCCCCGGCCAGCACCGCAAAGGCTTCGGCGTAGCTGCCGCCCCCCAGCTCGGCGGTCCGCCGCTCACCCCCCACGTCCAGCCGTGCCGAGGCTCCTGCCGACCCCAGCCGCTCGGCCAGCCCGGAGAGGCCCACGCGATCATCGTCCAGATTCAGCAGGGCAAACTTCACGCTGCTTGAGCCGCAGTTGAGCACCAGCGTCCACATGAGCTGCATTCTGACAGCGGGGGCCAGCAAGGCGGATTTCTCAAGGAATGGCGAAGGCGGGAGGATGGGGGTCCTCCCGCCGCCTGCCGGTGCGGTTATTCGGTGTCTTCGCCGCGCAGATGGGCCACGATGCCTTCCAGATCGCCTGGGGTCAGATGCTCCATCAGCCACGCCACGGTCACGGACTGGCCCTGGGCGCGGGTGTTCAACAGGTCGGCCAGTTTCTCCAGCAGGGCGTCCATCACGGCGTCATCGCTCTCGGCGTCCTGGCCAGCCGAGGCCAGGTCGCGTTCTTCTGCGAGCGACAGGGGCAAGGAGGCAAACGAGAGGCCATTGATCTCGAAGGGCGGGCGCTGGGTGGCCTGACGGCCAAATTTGATGGTCTGGGTCATGGGGTCTCCTGTGGGGGCTGGGTATCAGGCGTCGGAAAGAAATTCCACGCCGCCGGTCTTGTCGCCTTCGTACTTCCTGGCCTGCTGAATGGACTCTTCTTCCGAGTGCAGCTGTTGCTTGCCGGTCAGCAGGTCAGGGTTCATTTTGATGCGTTCGGTGCTGTCCAGAAGGACCTGATACAGGGCGCTGAGCGTGGCGGTGAAGATAGGCCGCGCCTCAGTGCCTGCAGTGAGGGTGCCGGAAATGGCGAGCTCCGAGACTCCATCGTCGAAGCAATAGGAAGCAGTGGGGAGGGGAGCTTTCCGGTACGCAGCGGCAAAGTAATGTGGCGTGAGACTGTGCTTCGATTTTTCAATTAGAGGCACAAAGTCAGAAAAACCATATCTGATACTAAACTCATGTGACAGGTGTTTCAGTCCAACTATCGCATAAGCTCCTGCGGTATCAAACGCAATGTATTCCGGCTGAACTTCCCTGACCCGGCAACGCCGAACATGCTTCATATAGTGAACAAGGGCTTCTGAAGCATTATCAAAGGAGCGGCCGTCGCAAACGAAACGAACCTCTTCCGGGGGATAGAGCCTGGAGTCATCTTTGTTGAGAAGATAGTCGAAGGTCGAGAGCATATTGAAAACGTGCATCTCTGGCTTGCCCTGATACCTCATCATTTGGTGATATCTGGCAGTCAGACCGCTGCCCTCATGGTCGAGAATGGCAGTTATATTTTCGAACTGAACCTTGGTTAGGTTCAGATACTTTTCCCTTTGGGCAACATCAAGATTATCGGGTGCCAGCTTCGCCTTGGCGTTCAGCCAGGAATGATCATGGCCTTTGTAAATGCAGATGATGTGTCTTCCAAGTTGCACATGAATCTCGGAAGCGTCTAAGTGCTTTACCACTTCATGTCTTTGGCAGTAGTCGACGGCCAAGTCGAAAGCCGAACCTAGGAAGGGTGGGGCAACTTCAAATTTCTTCTTCTTCCAAAACATAGTTACGGTGCCCCTACCTGTGGCCCGTCTTCAAGCTGCACCGGATCGTTCATACCGCCTGCACCAACACTGGTGTTCAGCCCTTTCCCGGCGTCAGTCAGCCCTGCACCAATCATCTTTTCATTCAGATAGTCAGGATTGAAACCCAGGGAGTTGAGGTAAGCCTCCCAGCCGATTTTGAGTGGTTTCAGCGGCTGCTGTTGGTCATCTGGCTTGACCATCTCGGTCTTAGCCGCCAGCACGGCGCCTTTCGTAGCCTCACTGGTGATTGAAGCAATCATGTGGCCCGTGCCTGCCCCCGACTGAATGGCTTTGCTCCATCCAGCATCTTTTTCCAGAATGGTGCGGTAGGTGGCGCGAGGTCCGATGGCCAAGAGGCTTCCTATCCCCCGCAGCACGCGACGGCCCGTCGTTTCTCCTCTCCGGCGAGGTGCCCCGACAGCGGCACGCTTCAAGTCGGCCCAGGATTGCTTGCGAGACGCTGCCAGAGCCTGCTGAGCAATGGGCCGCGCCACAACCCGGTGATTGGTCTGCACCAGTCGCTGCGCCAGCAACTTCCTCAATTTGTCCTGGCTGAAGTGGGTGGGAAGTTTGAGGGAGGCGGCCAACTGGGTGACCTGCCGGGGCAGCATGGCATCCACGGCTCTGTGGGCCGCATCGAACTGTTTGGCCTTTAGGGCCTTGCGGCCACCGAGGAGCTGCTTCGTTTCCTTCGTGGCACGTCCGGCGACGCCTGCGCTGCTATACAGACTTTGCTGCATATCTGCCCAGGTCTCCCGGGCCAGCTTGGCGTTGTACTGCTTCATGTCTTTCCAGACCAGACGAGCACGATCTGTCAGGGCCCTGTTGGTCAATCTGGCAGGGGCCCCAGCCGCACTCGCGGCACGGCCAGTGACGACTGTTGAACGTCCAGCAACCAGCCGCCGTGCCCCCTGAGCCAGCCCCTTGCCCATAGGACTCAGTGCGTAGCGGCCCAGGTTGCCGGCAGCGCCTTTGGCCAGGCCGCCAGCCAGTGCGGCGCCCGGGCCCATCACCACGCCCAGCGCAGCGTCAAACGCCATCGCCTTGGGATCCAGCACTCCCTGCATCAGGCTCATCTTGCCCTGGTACTTCTCGTCTCGCAGCAGGACTTTGTTCTGAGCAAGGCGGCCCAGGGCTCCCCCTGCCGCGCCGCCCGCTGCCATGATCAGCAGCGGTGCAGCCAGGCCCCCAGTGAGGCCCGTGAGGGCCGCTGCGCCTACAGTGACCCCCACGGTCACGGCCAGACGCGCCAGGGTGGCCTTGCCCTCGGTGGAGGTGGCCCATTTCCACGCTTCGGAGGCCTTGCCTTTGGCGGCATTCCAGAGGCCCTTCACGCCGCCCTTCTTAATGGCTTGAAAAGCGGTAAACGCAGCGCCCGTGCCCAGTAGCAATGCGGTGGCGGGGCGGTTTTTCAGGAACTTGCCCAGTCCACCCTTGGCCGTTCGTATCGCGCGGGTGGCTTTGGCACCAATCCGGCGTTTCAAGCTCTGGGCCTTGGTGGTGGCGGTCTTGGCCAGCGCAGCAATCCTGGTTTTCGCGCTTGCTGCCGCTGCGGTCAGACGCTGGCGGACCTGCTGCCCGGCCGCTTTGGCCTGCGTCCAGGCGTTCTGGGCACGGGTCTTGACGTTGTTCAGCAGCCTCGTGGCGGCCGTCTTGAGCTTGGTGCGGGCCGCTGTGGCCTTGTCTCGCAGGTTGAGCGCCGCCGTAGACGCCGCTTGCCGCAGCGTGCCCGAGATCGTCCTCGCTTTGTCTTTCAGCTTTGTCTGCACCTGCGCGACCGTGGAAGCGGCGCGGAAGGCCAGCTGGTGCGCCCGGACACGCAGTTGCGCGGCCTTAGCTCTGGCACTCTGTACCGCCTGTTGCGCTTTGCCTTTGACTGTTTGCAGCGTTTTGCGACCGTACTCGCGGGCGGTCTTGCCCGCCGCCTTGATCTGGGTGCGGACCCTGGCACGCAGCGTCTGGGCCTGCTTCAGTGTCTGACTGGCCGCCTCGCGCGCTGCTTTGATCGCTGGGGCCGCTGCCTTCTGCACGCGGGCCACCGTCTTCTGAATCCGCTGCTGGGCAGCTTTCTGCACGGTGCCGACCGCACTCTTCAGTTTGTCCCGGGCAGAGCCGGCCAGCTTTTTCAGGTCGCCCAGGCCCCAGCGTTGTACGGCGGCTGCGGGGGCCGGGGAGGCCACCTGACGCTGCACCGGGTGCGCCTTCTGAGGCATGGGGGCAGCGGCCAGCTTGGCGCCCATTGACCGAGCTTCGCTTTCCAGCCCAGCATCAGGGTCCACGCCCGGTCCGACGCGTCCTTGAGACTGCTGCACGGTATGGGTCACCTCGTGCGCCAGCAGTTCCAGCCCACTCTGGCTGTTCGGATTGAACTTGCCACTCTGGAAGAAAATGTCACTGCCCGTCGTAAAGGCCAGGGCATTGACCCCCTTGGCCAGCGTGTCCGCTTCCGCATCATCATGGATGCGCACCCGGGACAGGTCATGGTTCAAGCCTTGTTCGAGGTGCCGTTGAATCGCTTCGGGCAAGGGATTGCCTGCGCCTCGTCTCGCTTGAATCCGTTGCAAGACGGGTTGCGTCGCTTCGGCGTCCAGTTCCACCAACTGCCGCTGCAAGGTCTGTCGTTGGGCAGCGGTCGCTGCTACACCTGCCTCGGCTTCATAGCGTTGAACAGCGGTATCCACAGCTCGCTGAAGGGCCAGCCGTTCCCCAGCGGGCACCAGGCCCAGAACGACCCGGCTGACTGGCGCACTGATCTCGTGCCTCTGCAGCGTCGCTAAATGCTCGCCGTAGGTGTCGTATCTCGCTTGGGCGGGGCCTCGATCTGAACGGAAGCCTTGCACCAAGGTATTGGCCACCTGCCGTTGCAGGGCGGTGAACTGGGCGTATTGCCGCGTGTCCAGGGCTTGGCCTTCGACCTGCTCGGCCTGATGGCGCATCACCGTGACCCAGTCGGCTGGGCTTTGGGGCTTGGCCGGCACGGGCTGGGTCTGCCGCTGGACCGCCACACCCTCCATCTGGGGCAGGGCGGCCAATTGCTCGCTCACCGCTTGGCGCTGCAGCTGGACTCGTGCCACCTCCGCCTGTTCCAGCCCCGACGCCCGCAGCACCGGCCCCGCCGCTTGCCGCTGCAACACCTGGGGACGCCAGAGGTGGGCCTGGGTGCCGCTCACCGCCGGGTGGGGTGCAAGGTCTGGGGCCTGCACGGGGGCGGGGCCACGCCGCGCTGCTTTCTTGGTCAGGGACGCACCCTGGTGTTCAAACATGCCGTAACCTCCGGGACTTAAGCTTGACAATAAGTCATTTGCGCCCCGGAAGCATGGGCTGCTTAGCGAATCCGGGTCACCTGCCGCGTTTCGGGATCGTTCATGTGGTCCAGGCGAAGCACCGGGGCGTCCGGGTAATCGGCATACAGCCCTTCGCCCCATTCAATCAGGCTCAGGCGGCTGCTCTGCACCTGCTCGTCCAAGTCCATCTCGTACAGTTCGGCCACGTCGCGCACGCGGTAGGCGTCCACGTGCAGCACCGGCCCGGCCGGGGTGGGGTAGAGGTTCATCAGGGCGTAGGTGGGGCTGGTCACCGCGCCGTCAAAGCCCAGGGCCGCCACCAGGCCCTGCGAGAAGCTGGTTTTGCCAGCGCCCAGTTCACCTTCCAGAAACAGCACCGCGCCGGGGGCCAGGGCGGTCCAGGCGGCGCCGAACGCCTGCTGCTCTGTCAGGCCACGCAACACGCGGCGCTCGCCCACGGCCAGCGGCAGGGTCACGGCAACCCGGTGTCCAGCCACGCGCCCACCTGCTCATCCAGTTCGGTCCAGTTCTGGGCGCGGCCCAGGCGCCACTCGCCGGGCACCGTGCTGCGCGCCGACCAGACGTGGGTGGCGTCGCCCATGTCCAGGCGGTGCAGTCCCAGTGCCGTGGCCTGGGCCAGCAGCGCCGCCATGCCCTGCGCCGAGAGGGTCTGGGCGCCCTGGCGAATCTGGCCGCCTTCCAGGGTCCAGGTTTCTGCCGGTTCGGCGCTCGCCACCGGGACGGGCGCCGGGGTGGGCGGCGTGGCCGGGGCCGAGAGCAGCGTGTCGAAAATAGACGCAGGGCTGCTGCCACCGCTGGGGGGTGGCGGGGGCGGGGCCAGGGCGGGGTCCGGGTTGCTGGCCAGCGGGGGGGTGCTTTCCTCGAAATCGAACACGTCCAGCAGGCCGCTCAGGGCGTCCTGGCCGAAGGTCGAGGTGACTTCCTGCGCGGCGCGGTATTCGGCGTGGGCCTCGGCCAGCAGGGCCTCGGCGTCGGCCAGGGTCTGGGCGTAGCGTTCCCGGGCCTGGGCGCTCAGCTGCCCCAGGCGGCGCTGGGCGCGCAGGGTGTCGGCCAGCCGCCCCAGACGCTGGGTGGTTTCCCCGGCGAGGTGACGCACCGTGTCGTACTCCTGCACCACCCGGTCAGCGCGGGCGTCGAAGTCCTCGCGTTCCTGGGCGGCGGCGCCCATGCGGCGCTCCAGCACGCTCCACAGGGTGGCGGGGTCCACGCTGCCGCCCTGGGCCAGCCGGGCGCGGGCCTCGGCCAGCAGGGGCGCCAGTTCGGCGCTGGCGCCGGGCACGTTGCGCGCCGAGCGCTCGATTTCCAGCAGTTCGCGCTGCAGTTCCAGCTGGGCGCGGGCGTCCACGCCGGCCTGCAGGGCCTCGTGCATGGCCTGCAGTTCCTGCAGTTCATCGGTGGCGAGGCTGCCGCTGTCCAGCAGGTGGCGGGCCGAATCCAGGGCAATGCGGGTGTCGGCCCCGGCCTGCACCCGGCTCAGTTCGGCTTCCAGGCGGGCAAACTGCTCGCGCTGCTGGGCCAGCAGGGCGTCGCGCTCGGTCTTCAGGGCCTCGCGCCAGCCGCTCACCACATCCTCGGTCAGCTTGGCCTGGGTCTGCAGGGCGCGCAGGCCCTCGTGGCGCTCGCGCAGGTCAGGGCGGGCCTGCAGCAGGGCAGTGAATTCGCGCTCCACGCTGGCCAGCTGCTGCGCGGCGTGCTCCTGTTCCAGCGCCAGCACGCGCGCCTGGGCATCCGGGTCCAGAATGGTCGCCGAGGTGGGCACGGCTGGGTTTTCCACCGTCTGCACCACCGAGGATTCCAGGGCCTTGCGCAGATTGAAAGTGAGGTTGCGCGCGCGCTCCACCTCGCCGGGCAGCAGCGTGCCCTGTTTCTGGGCCTCGTCAATCTGTCCGATCAAGGTGTCCAGGCGCCGCACGTCCTTGCCGCCCATGCCCTGCACCCGCACGTAGGTGGCGCGCAGTTCCGCGAGGTCCTGGCCCTGTTCCACCAGCCCTTCTTGCAGGCGGCGGTCCATGGTGTCAATCAGGTTCTGGCCTTCTTGCACCAGGGCGCTGATGTCGCGGCCCTCTTTTTCTTCCTGGCGGGCCACACTGAGCACGCCGCGCAGGCGCTGGGTTTCGGGCCAGTCAAAGTACAGCGAGAAGCGCCGCGCGCCTTCCTCCAGCCCCAGCAAAGAGCTGAGCTGGTTGGGCAAGAGGCGCTCCTGCGTGGACTTCATGATCTCATTGAGCACTTCCGAGACGCGCTTTTTGGCCAGCGGCGCGGGCACGCTCAGCTGCAGCCGTTTGAAAACTTCCTTTTTCAGGATGTCTTCAAGCATCCCGGGGTCAATGGTGTCCAGCGAGCCGCCGCGCGCCTGGGCAGCGTCCTGCAGAATGCGTTCCAGCGCGCGGGGCGAGACCAGATCGCCCAGCATCTTCACCGGCAGTCGGCTGAGGGTCGCCATCAGAGTTCCTCGTCCCAATCAACGGTGGCGGCGCTCTCCACGGTGGTGTTCTTGGACGAGCTGCCCGCGCCCAGCAGCCCGAACTGCTCGCACAGGCCCCGGAACCCGAAGGCCATCAGGCCGATGGCCACGGCGCTCAGCAGGGCCCAGATGGGCAGGGCGTAGGCGCTCTGGGTCAGCGTCAGGTTGGTCAGGCCGCGCAGGGCGCCCGCCCCGAACACGTCGCCCAGGGCGCCGAGGAAGCCAAAGATCCCTTCAAGCATCAGCGGCAGCATCAACAGGGCCAGGCCCGTCATGATGGCGCGCCAGTAGGTGTTGCGGCCCCCGAAGGCGAGGTTCAGCAGGTACAGCGGCGCAGCGGTGGCCAGCGCCAGCAGCAGGAACACCAGCACCCGCAGCCAGCCCGAGAACCAGCGGCTGATGCCCAGCGAGGTGGTGTCCAGGGCGCTGGCGCCCTGCCCGGCCTGCTGGCGCTCGGCGTTCGCGAGGCCACCGATCAGAGCCTGCACGTCGCTGACCCGCAGGGCGCTGCGGCCCTGGGCGCGCTCGGTGGCGGCCGTGACCTGGGCAAAGGCCTCGGTGTCGCGCAGCGGGGCAGGCACGCGTGCCAGCGCCGCCGAAGCGCGGGTCAGGGCCTCGCGCGCCGTGGCCGCGTCGCTGTGGCCAGCCGCCGCCTGGGCGCGGCCCAGTTCGGCATAAGCCGTGGCCAGGGCGCCCGCCGCGCTGGCCGTGGCCGCCGGGGCCGGCTGCGGACGGGGCTGGGGCGTGGGGGTTGGGGTGGGGTCGGGCGTGGGCGCCGGGGTGCCCTGGGCCGGGGGGGTGGTGGTCTGGGCGGTGCCGCCACTGTTCCCCGCGCCGCTGGCAGCTGGGGGGGCAGCCAGGGTGCGGTTCAGCGCGGCGGTGCCCTGGCGCAGGGTACCCAGCGAGGTGGCCAGGGCCGCCGTGTCGCCACCCGCCAGCTGGCGCAGGGCGTCGCCAAACTGTGACACCCGCAGCGTGCCCACGCCCTCGGCGTCCTGCACGGTGGTAAACCAGCCCGTGGCACGCGCCAGATTCACGTACGACGTGGTGGTCTGCTCGGCGCGGGTGGCCTGCAGGGCGGCCGAGACCTTGGCGGCAGCGGCACGCTGCAGGCGCCACGCGGTGCGTTCCAGGCGGCCGGCCCGGGCGTCCTGGGCCAGCGCCTGCGCGCCTTCCCCGCCCACGCCAAATTCGCGCGCCAGCAGGCGCAGCTGGGCGTCGCCGTTTTCGGGGGCGGCGCTCAGGGCGGCCAGGGTCTGGTCGTACAGGGCCTTGCGCATCAGGCCGCGCGCCAGCAGCACCTGGGCTTCCAGTTCGGCCGGGGTGCGGGCCAGCGCGGCGCGGGCGCTGCCCAGGGCGTCGGTCAGGCCGCGCACGATCTGCTGGTTGCGCAGGGTGGGCGCCAGGGTGTCCAGCGCCTTTTGCGCGGCGTCCAGGCGGTTCAGGGCCGCCTGCGCCGACTGGGCGCGCGCCGTCACCGCGCCGTCCAGGTTGCTGGCCAGGGCGCTATACGCCGTGAGGTCCTGGGCGCCGGCCGTGCCCAGGCTCAGGGCGGCCAGCAGGCTCCACTGGGCCGCGCGCTTCATGCCGCCACCCGCAGCTGCTGCAGTTCCACGATCAGGCGCCCCACATTGGCCTGCGAGGTGGCGACCACCGCCACGCAGTAGCCGCCCAGCGGGCACACGCAGACGGTCTGGCCTCCCAGGTCCGCCGAGAGCAGCTTCAGCGCCCGTTTCTGAAACAGCATGGCGCTGGCAGCCACCACGCCGCCCAGCCCCGCCGGGTCGCGCACCGCCTTGACCCGCAGCACCTCGCCGCTGGCGCGGCAGACCATCACCCCCTGCACCCCGCTGAAGCGCCCCAGCGCCTGAATCAGGGCGTCCTGGTCACCTGCCTGCGCCAGATCGTAGGTGCGGGCGGTGGGCAGCGCGCCGTATTCAGGATCGTCGAACTCGAAGTCGTCGGCGCTCAGGCCCAGGTCGTCGAAGGTGGTGTCGGTCTGGGGCTCGTCCCAGGTGGCCAGCGGCACGTTCTGGGTGAACAGGGTGGGCGCTTTGGGGTACTGCGCTTCCAGTTGCCCGGCCAGACTCAGCAGTTCCTTGCGGGCGCGGGCGGGGGGCAGCACGGTGCTCAGGCGCGCGAGCAGCGGCCCGGACAGCACCTTCTGCATGTCCTGCGCCGTCACGGTTTCGGCCGCGAGGCCCTGCTCGCGCAGCACCGAGCGCAGCATGGTCTCGGCCGCACGATCAGAGACGACGCCCGACAAGGCGCGGACAATCATGGTGTACACAGCGTTGGTCATGAGGAACCTCAAGGAAGTATAGAAAGGCCGCGCTTACATTTTTGTCTCATCTGGATTGTGCCGCAATTGGGCCCCCAGGGTGCAGGGGCGCGCGCCGAAAAAGGGCCCTGCTATACTCCCGGCGCGGTCCGGGCCGACTGGCCGACGACCAGCCTCACCTGCCTGCACTCGTAGCTCAGCTGGATAGAGCGGCCCCCTCCTAAGGGGCAGGCCCCGCGTTCGAATCGCGGCGAGTGCACCACGAGGAACCGCGCCTAGAGCGCGGTTCTTTTCTGTTAGGTTTACTTGCCTAAATGGTTCTGTGACCAACCATACCTGCCCCTGGGCTCTTGTCTAGACTGAATCAGTGTCGAGACGCCCACAGAAAAGTCCGTATGGTACGGACATAATTGAAACCATGGATACGTCATAAGCAGTCTCTTGGGTTTGCATATCTGCACTTTGGTTGACAAATTGGTCGAAAATCATCACCATTTGTCCATGACGTCCTCTATCCCTTTGTTTCCTGACCTCGGCCCTAAACCTGACCTCGCTTTCAGGGCAGTAGTTGCCCATCCAGCGTTTTTCGGCCTTGCAGGGATCATTGAGAGGGTTTATGACGTTTCCGTGGATGAGGGCAAAAAGCTGGTTGGCTCTCTGCCGGATAGGAAGAGGGTAATACCTCATATTCGGCAAGCATTGATCGAGGAAGAGACCAGGAAACTGTCCATTCGGTTTTCAGACGTGACTGCAACCGATCAGCCCTACAAGACGGGCAACGGCAGCTTCGTTCTTCTCCGTATTTTGAACGCCTTAATCTGTGTTGCCTGCGTACGCAATGAAGAGGCCCTGCCTCGGAAGGCGGAGTTCAGGGCAGTCCTGCGCCGTCTTAACCAGTGGACGTTGGTCGAGTCCATCACTGGGGACGGGCCCGAGCAGCACATTTTGGTAACCCACGGAGCAGCAAAGGGTGATATGACTCGGCCTGGCTTTATCTTGGCCACCAAACCCAGTCCCTGTGGCACGCGGTACTTGGATAAGTACGACCTGCGGCAGCACCCTGGAACGAATCTGGTCATTCCCACACCAAAGACCCCTATCACTCCTGCTGCTGGCGCGCAGCTGGAGCGTCAGGTGTCGCTTAAGAGGCGCGCTAAGCAGCAGAACGAGGAGTAACGTATATGTCTGAGGTTCCCACCGCCTTCGTTGGGACTCGTCTCAAACAAGCTCGTGAGGTTTTTGGCCTCTCAGTCGAGTCCCTTGGTGACATGCTTGGTGTAAGTAGACAAGCTGTTGACCAGTTTGAAAAAGGCAAAGAGCCTAGTTTGGAAGTTCTTCTAAAGTTGTGCTCAATCTTGAACAAGCCTACGAGTTACTTTGTCAGGCCAGTAACCGCATCTTACGCAGATGAGACTATCTTCTTCAGAAAGCTGAAGAAAGCTCCGGCTGTGGAGATCAAGAGCGCTAGGTCAATTGCGGACTGGATTGGAGAGGTGGTTTGCCTCTTAGATGAAGAGATTAACTTTCCAGAAGTTAATCTGCCGCGGAACCTAATCCGGCATAAAAACCCTCTTCAAATCACCGATGAAGAGATCGAGCTGGCGGCAAATAATCTGCGTTCATATTGGTGCCTAGCAGATCTGCCAGTGGAGAATGTTATCGCGCTGTTGGAGGCGAATGGAATTATCGTTGTAAGAATGAATTTTCATTCCCACGATGTTGATGGATTCTCTGTTTGGGATAAGAAAATAGATAGGCCTATTGTTGTGCTTAACTCAGATAAGGCTTCTGCCGTTAGGTCAAGGTTTGATGCTGCTCATGAATTAGGGCATTTAGTCATGCACCGTTGGATCTCGAAAGATGATTTAAAGGCATATGATAAGGAGCTCGAAAGGCAGGCGCATTACTTTGCCTCATGCCTGCTACTGCCAGAAGAGCCTTTTAAGCAGCAATTATTTACAATCTCCATGCTCGAACTGCGTGCCTTAAAAGCATACTGGAAAGTATCTATTGCGGCCATGATAAAGAGACTGGAATCTCTCAATATCATTGACAAAGATGAATCTCGAAGGATCTGGGCTAACTATAATAGGCGGGGCTGGAAAACCGAAGAGCCTTTTGATAAGGAATGGGAAGCTGAATCTCCCGTCTTGTTGAAGGAAGCTGTTGAGTTGCTTATAGAAAGTGAGTCATATAATCGAATGCAACTCCTAGAAAGACTTTTCCCCGACGAAAATTACTTAGCCAAATTCACCAATTTGGATCCTGAGTTCTACAGGCCAGTGCCAGTTGTTTCGGTTAAGCAGTCGCCAGTCAACCTCAAGCTCGCAAGATAATATAAAGGCTGACTAAGATGTCAGCCTTTCTAATTTATTGTCCTTTGGGCTGCAGTCAGCAGATTAGACAAATTTACAGCCCACTCTTCACGCTCGCTCTGGTAAACCGTGCGATAGACGTCCGCTGTGAAGCTGGGCCGCGAGTGCCCCAGCTTCTGGCTGACTACTTCCAGCAGCACGCTCCGGCGCAACGTCAGAGAGGCGTGCGGGTGCCACCTTTCACGCCCCGCCTCCCTCTCACCACCACCCGCGCCGTTTGAACAGGGCCGCCAGGGTGCCCCCCACCACAAGGAAACTCAGCCACGCCAGCAGGTAGCCGTAGGGACTTTTCAGTTCCGGCATGTGCTCAAAATTCATCCCCCAGACCCCGGCCAGAAAGGTGAGCGGCAAAAAGACCACGCTCACGGCCGTCAGGGTGCGCATGACCTCGTTCATGCGTTGGCCCTGCAGGCCCAGGTGCAGGTCCAGCAGGCTGGTCAACAGGTCGCGCAGGCCGTCCAGCTGCCCACTGGCGCGGGTAAACGAGTCCTGGACGTCGCGGTAGCGCACAAGGTCGCTGGCGGTGCCGTTCGCGTGGCGGCCCAGCAGCGCGGTGGCCTCACGCGCTTCCGAGGTCAGGCGCCGGGCGTGGGTGATCAGGTGCTTCATGGCGAACACATCCGCCACCGGGTTCTGCTGGCCCTGAAAAACGCGTTCCTCCAGCAGATCGGCGCGTTCTTCCAAGGCGTCAACCACGGTAAAGAAGGTCTCGGCGGTGGCGTCCAGCAGCTCATAGGCCACCTCCTGGGGGGTGTTCACGCTCTCGCGGCCGGTCATGGGCCACACCGTGGACAGGGCGCGCGTACCCGCCGTACTCATGGTCAGCACCGCGCCGCCAAAAATCAGGATGCTCAGGCGCTCGGTGAACTCGTCCAGCTCCTCGGGGCGGGCGTACGAGCGCAGCGTGATAAAGGCGTGCTCCGGGTACACCTCGGCCCGGCTCCAGTGGCCGTGTTCCAGCACGTCTTCCAGCGCCAGCCGGTTGATGGGAAAGGCGGCGCGCAGGCCAGCCAGTTCCTCCGGGGTCGCCCCCTGCACGTCCACCCAGACATCCTGGGTTTCCCCGGCCCACGCCAGGGGCTGACCTGTACTCAGTTGCCGCGCCTGAATCATGGGCCCCAGGATGCCAGAGTGCGCGGGCCCCACGGAGGCCGGGGGGGAATCTGCCATCCTGTGCGCATGGGGTCCTGGCTGTGGGTCATGGTGGGGGGCGCGCTGGGTGCGGGCGCGCGGTACGGCCTGGGCCTGCTGGGCGCGGGGCTGGACAGCCGCAGCGGCTTTCCCGTGACCACCCTGCTGATCAATGTGAGCGGCTCGTTCGCGCTGGGCGTCACGCTGGCGCTGGTGGACCGTGGCCTGTGGCCCGAGGCGGCGCGGCTGGCGGTGGGCAGCGGCTTGCTGGGGGGGTTCACCACCTTTTCGGCCTTCAGTGCCGGACTGGGCGACCTGCTGGCCTCCCCGGTCCGGGCAGCGGGCTATGCCGGGCTTAGCGTGGGTCTGGGGCTGGCCGGGGCGCTGCTGGGCCGCGCCTGGGGAGGGCGGCTGTGACGCGGCGCAAGAAAGGGGAGACCCGCCCCCCCGAGCAGTTTCTGGAGCTCTCGGAACTGCTGGCCTACGTGGGGCAGGTGATTGCCCGGGGCCTGCCGGGCGCCGTGTGGGTGCGCGCCGAGATTGCCGCCGTGACCGACCGGCGCCATCTGTACCTGGACCTTGTGCAAAGCGGCGACGAAGGCGAGGTGGCCCGCTGCCGCGCCACCGTGTGGGCCCGCGAGCGCTTTGGCCTGGAAGCCAAATTCCGCCGCGCCACGGGCGGGGGCCTGACAGCGGGCCTGAAGGTGCTGCTCTTTGGCGAGGCCACCTTTCACGAGCAGTACGGCTTTGCGCTGAACGTGCTGGACATTGCCCCCGAATTCACCCTGGGCGACGCGGCCCTGCGGCTGGCCGAGGGGCGCGAAACCCTGGTGCGCGAGGGCGTGTACGGCCTGAATCGCCTGCTGGCCCTGCCCCCCGACTTCTTCCGCTTTGCGGTGCTGTCGCCGCGCGAGGCCGCTGGGCTGGGCGATTTCCGCCGCGAGATTGATCCGCTGGAGCGTGCCGGGGTGCTGCGCCCGGTGTATCTGGAAGCCACTTTTCAGGGCCCGGCCGCCGCCGCCAGCCTGCGCCGGGGGGTGCAGGACGCCCTGGCCCTGCACGAGGCCGAGCCGCTGGACGCTCTGGTGGTGATCCGGGGCGGCGGCGCCGTGACCGATCTGGCGTGGCTGAACGACCTGCCGTTTGCCCGCGCGCTGGCGACCTTTCCGGTCCCCGTGATCACCGGGCTGGGCCACGCCCGCGACGACACCCTGCCCGACGAGGTGGCCTGTGTGCGCACCGACACGCCCAGCAAGGCGGCCGCCCTGATTGTGCGAACAGTGGTGGAGGCCGCCGCGCAGGCCCAGGAAGACGTGCGCACCATCCGCACTCAGGCTGCCCAGGCGCTGGTCGAGGCCGAGGCCGGCGCGCAGTGGGTCCTGGACCGCGCCCGCCGTGCCGCCGGGCGGCAGGTGGACGCCGCCGCCGCCAGCGTGGACGCCCTGATGAAGCAGGCCCTGGGCCTGACCCCCGCGCGCACGCTGGGCCGGGGCTACGCCCTGGTGCGCGACGCAGCGGGCCGCCCGGTAACCCGCGCGGCCCAGGTGCAGCCCGGCCAGCCCCTGACCCTGGAATTCAGCGATGGTCAGACAGAAGTGATGACGCGTTCTTAGGGTTGGGCAGGCCCATTTCGAATTGAGGTTGTGACACAGGAGAAATGCTCTTGTGCCGAGCGATCATAAGAGTGTCAGAGACACCCTCTCAACTTGTGCGCTGAGTGAATCAAAGAGCCTGCTGCACGAGCGGCCTGCTGGGTTGTGACCTGCTGGGGGAAGTGGAGAAGCCCTGTAAACCACAACAGGACCAGAACGGGAGTCGGCTGCACCTATTGCCGGGTCAGCGTGCAGGTGCCGGCATCAGAAAATAGTCGGCCGACTGCTGCCTCGTCATTGAGAGCCTCAAGCTGCTCGTTCAGCTTGTTCATTTTGTCGAGTGCGCCGTGTATCAGAGCGCCATCAACAGAGCGCCAGTTGGTATCTTGCGGAAAGGCGATACATAAGGTCTTCGTGGGCTCTGTATTGGCTGCGCCTAGATCGGTGTATTCAATAACGACGATGTCCGTATCATCAACCCAGACCTCCCCCACGCCGAATGTGCCCGCAAGATTCAGGACGCGGTAACGCCAAAGCCCGTCTGCGAACGTACCAGGGCGGTTCAGGACGTAGCGTTGTTGAACTTTCGCGCCTTCCTTTGTCGTGCCGGCGAGTTGAATGGCCTCACCGACCTTAAACGGCGGTTGAGGTTGAGTCGCGGCGCAGCCCGCCAGGAGAAGGGTGGAGAAAATGAGAATCTTTTTCATCACCCTCTAAGAAAGCACAAGGGAGAAGAGCCATGGGGCGGATTTGACGCGCGACAGCGGGTCACTTGCTGTTCACGTCTTCACCCGTCGCCACCGGCCGCGCCGGGTCGCTGATCCAGTCGCTCCAGGACCCGGCATACAGGCGGTTGTCGGGGCCCAGGGGCACCCCCGCCAGTTCGCGGGCCAGCAGGTTGGGCGTGGCACTCACCCCACTGCCGCAGTAGGTGATGGTGGGCTGTTCTCCGGCCGCCAGCCGCGCCGCTTGGTCCCCAGCGGGGCGCCAGTGGCCCTGTTCGTTCAGGGCGCCGCTCCAGTCGCGGTTGACCGCACCGGGAATATGCCCGGCCCTGGCGTCAATGGGTTCCACCTCGCCCCGGTAGCGCGCGGGGGCGCGGGCGTCCAGCAGCAGGGTGCCGCTGGGGCGCGCCTGCACGTCGGCCGCCGTGGCCACAAAGTCGGCCTGAACTTGATGCTGGAAGGTGACGGGGGTATGCTCGGCTTCCGTCAGCGTTACCGTGCCGCTGGCCTGCACCCAGGCGGGCCAGCCGCCGTCCAGCACCGCCACCTGCATGTGGCCCAGCCAGCGCAGCAGCCACCACGCCCGGGTCGCATAAAAGCCCTGACCATTACGGGAATCGTCGTAGCACACCACCGCCATGTCGTTGCCAATCCCCACCGAGCCCAGCCATGCGGCCAGCGTCTCTGGGTTGGGGAGGGGGTGGCGCCCACCCGCACCGTCCGGCTGCACGGGCCCACTCAGGTCAGTTTCCAGGTCGGCATAGATGGCGCCGGGCACATGGCCTTCCAGGTAGGCCAGCCGCCCCAGCAGCGGATCGCTCAGGGCATACCGGCAGTCCAGCACCCGCACCTGGGGGTCGTGCAGATGGGCCATGAGCCAGTCCGTGGGCACCAGTGGGGTGGGCAGCGGGGTCATGCGGCAGCCTACCGCGAGCCGGACCAAAAGAAAAAACCCGCCTTCTTCGGCGGTGATAAGAACAAGATAGCGCGGTATGCACCCGGGGTCAAGCTCAGCCGGTGAGGGTGAAAAAGACTGTTGCCGGCGGCATTGGCAGTGATGCCTATGGCCAGCTTCTGCATAGCGCCAGCCTCTTCAAACTGGCCTGATCCCAGAAACAAAAAAGCCGCCTTCTTCGGCGGTGATGAAAACAAGATAGCGCGGTATGCACCCGGGGTCAAGGTCAGCCGGCGGGGTCGAAAAAAGCCGTGCAGGAGGAGTGGAATCTCACAGTTCTCCGGCCGCTGTATGCACCCATGCGCCTGCCTGATCACGGGGCGATCATGGGGCCGCCCCTAAGGTGCTGGCAGTTCCCGGGGCCCCCACAGGGCGCCCACTCCACAGGAGGCACCACCATGAACAGACTGCTGACCCTCGCTTCGCTGACCCTCTGCGCCGCTGTGCTGGGCACTGCCCACGCCAGCTGTGCCGCCCCCAAGGACATGAACGGCGTGTGGCGCGCCAACGACGGCGGCACCTACTACGTGCGGCAACTGGGCAACCAGGTGTGGTGGGTGGGCATGAGCAGCGACAGCGGGAAGTCGTGGACCAATGTGTTTCACGGCACCCGCACCGGCAACACGGTCAAGGGCACCTGGGCCGACGTGCCGCGTGGCCAGATCAGCAGCGGCGGCAGCATGACCCTGACGCTCAGCGGCGTGAACAGCGTGCTGGGCTTCAAGCGCACGGCCGCCACCGGCAACTTTGGCGGCTCCACGTGGTACATGCCCTGCGACGACGTGATTCTGAACCCAGTGCCTTAAAGGCAGGCCGGGGCGGGCGGTTGGGGGCGATGGAAGGCTCCCAACCGCCCGAAGTTTTGGTCCCCTGGGAAGACCGGCTCTCCCTGTCCAAAGCCCCATTCGACCCTTACGCCCCCATGCTAGACTCTCCTTTCGTTGGCGACTTCTCGCCGTGAGAAGACCGGCCAGTTTCGGCGGACCCAGGCAGACGCCGCCCAGGGCCGACACCGCAAAGGAGCGTCACAGATGCATAAAGTTGCCATTGTGGGCCGACCCAACGTCGGCAAATCCAGCCTGTTTAACCGCCTGATTGGCCGCCGCGAAGCCGTGGTCGCTGACTTCCCTGGGGTCACGCGCGACGCCAAGGAAGGGCTGATGCTGTACCACAACCACCGCATCACCCTGATTGATACAGGCGGGCTGTGGAGCGGAGACGAGTGGGAAGCCGCCATCCGCGAAAAGGCCGAGTGGGCCATGGAAGGCGCCCAGGCTGTGGTGTTCGTCCTCGACCCACGCGAGGGCCTCTCGGCGGCCGACTACGAGGTGGCCGACTGGCTGCGCCGCCTGGGCAAGCCGGTGATTCTGGTCGCCAACAAGATTGACAGCCCCAAGCACGAGGTCTATATGGCCGAACTGTGGGGCCTGGGCTTTGGCGAGCCCATTGCCATCAGCGCCGAGCACGCGCGCGGCCTGGACGAACTGATGGACCGGGTGCTGACCCACCTGCCCGAAGACGACGAGGACGTGCCGGAAATCGCGCCCATTCGCATTTCGCTGATTGGCCGCCCCAACGTGGGCAAAAGCAGCCTGCTGAACGCCATCACCCAGAGCGAGCGCGCCATCGTGGCCGATCAGCCGGGCACCACCCGCGACAGCCTGGACGTGGAATGGGATTACGGCGGCCAGCGCTTCGTGCTGGTGGACACGGCGGGCATTCGCAAAAAGCCCGACACCGCCATTGAGGACTACGCCATTCAGCGCTCGCAGGCGGCGATTGAACGCAGCGACCTGATCTGGCTGGTGGTGAACGCCACAGACCTGGGCGACCATGAACTGAAGCTGGCGAATCTGGCCTACGACAGCGGCAAGCCGGTGATCGTGGTGGTGAACAAGTGGGACCTTGTGCCCGACGAGGAGCTCAAGCGCACGGAAAAGGACCTGAACCAGAAGCTGCACCATATTTCCTACGCGCCGCGCGTATACACCAGCGCGATCAACGAGTACGGCATTCACGACATGCTGGCCGAGGCCATGAAGCTGCACGAGAAATGGCAGAGTCGCATTCCCACCAGCGAACTCAACCGCTGGCTGGAGGTCTGGCAGATGCGCCAGGCCGTGCCCAACTTCCACGGCAAGAAGCTGAAGATGTATTTCATGACGCAGGTGGAAACGGCGCCGCCCACTTTCGCCATCTTCTGCAACCGCGCCGATTTCGTGACGCGCGCCTACGAAGGCTTCCTGCAAAACCGCATCCGCGAGGACCTGCAACTGGCCGGCATTCCGGTGCGTCTGAAGTGGAAGGAAAAGGGGCCGTACAAGAAGGATAAGAAAAACGACGAGGAGTGAAAGGAAGTGATGGTACGCGGCTGCTATATGTAAGAGCCGCGTCCTATTTACATGTAGCCGGCGCGCATAAGGCCGATCTCGTCAAGCCAGACCGAGTAGATGGCAATATGGCGGCCGTCTGGATCAGTGATTCTGAGGCAACAGGGATCAAGCTCATTCTCCTCGATCTCGACAGGAATGCCCATCTGTTCAAGGGGAACGATCAGAAGCCGAAAGTTAATCTTGGAGTTGAAACAGAGTTCAGAAGCCTCTTTTAGATCACAGTTGTCATTTGACTTCGTGATTGTTAACTCCATACCCTTTGACCGTAAAATGTAATACCAATCCGCACGCTGGACGATTCGAAAGCCCAGCTTCTGATAGAAGAGGGCACATGCGGCTGGATCGTGACTCTGGAGAAGCAAAGAGGGCGTGAATTCTGCCAAAGGTTCGAAGAAGGCCCTGTTGAGGGGGGAGCTGGCGTGGTTCTCCTGCAACGTGAGGCTTTGATAGATAGCACTGATAAGCCAATCCTCAACAGACTGATCTGGCTCAAGCGCACTCTGAACCTCTTTCAGGAGGTGAATGGGGAGAGCAACAGTGCGGGTCTCGTCCATATGCCTGTCAGTGTAGGGTGGCCTATCCTGCCCCTATGACGGACCTGCATGCCCTCCTTGCCGACCTGCCCGCGCCCGTGGACGACGGCGCCTGCGCCCACCTGCGGGGCCAGCGGCTGCCGGCTGTTCCCCTGCCGGGCACCGACGGCCAGTTCCACGATCTGTCGGCATGGCCGCGCCGCACGGTGCTGTACGTGTATCCCAAGACAGGCCGCCCGGATGGGGTCATGCCCGATGACTGGGACCAGATCCCCGGCGCCCGGGGCTGTACCCCCCAAAGCTGCGCGTTTCGGGACCACCACGCGGAACTTCAGGCCGCAGGGGCGCGGGTCTTTGGCCTGAGCGTGCAGTCCACCGCCTACCAGCAGGAGGCCGCCGCGCGCCTTCATCTGCCTTTCCCCCTGCTGTCGGACGCCGACCAGCAGTGGAGCGGCGCCCTAGGACTCCCCACCTTCCAGGCGGGCGGCGAAACGCTGCTGCGCCGCACCACCCTGATCGTGCGCGGCGGCGTGGTGGAGCACGTCTTCTACCCCGTCTTCCCCCCAGACCGCAACGCCGCCGATGTGCTGGCGTGGCTGGCCGCCCACCCCTAACGCCAGAAGCGGAGGCCCACGCCCCCGCTCCTTTCTCCATCACCTTTCAATCATCCACCCCTACGGCTGGTACGTCTTGAGCACGCCGCCAAACCCGCTCAGGTTGCGCGGGCGGTAAAATACCAGACTTACGGGCAGGTTCGAGCCGCTGCTGGGCACGAAATCAATGTTCAGGCGGTCGGACTGCGCGCGCCACAGGAGCACCGGCTCGTCGGGCTTCAGGGCGTTGCCCACGCGCGGCAGCTTGATGGTCTGGTTAATCGGGCCGTCCTGAATGTTCATGGCGCCCCGGTACAGGCCGCCCCGGGGACTCAGGGCCACCACGGTGCCGGCCGCGCCGTTCACCTCCAGGTCGTACAGCACGCCGTAGTTGCCCGCCAGCCGCACGCCCTGGCCGGTCAGGGCGTCGGTGCCGGTCAGGGCGGGGTCCACCCGGCCGTCGCCAATGACAATGCGGGTGGGCAGCGCGCCCAGGTTCACGCGCAGGCTGCGCACCGCGCCCGGAAAGGTGCCGCGCACATGGCGCCCGTCGGGCTTCAGGTACGGCAACTGCTGGGCCACCTGCGCGGTGGGGGGCAGGCCGTCTTCCAGAATCAGGAAGGTCAGCTCCACCCGGCCCGAGGTGCTCAGGTCCTGCATGGCGTTCACGCCGCTGCCGGGGTTCAGGGTGGGGCTGGCGTACACGGCCGCCGCCTGCCCCGGCGCCAGGGTGAGGGTGGTGCCGCCGCCCGAGGCGAAGTATTCCAGCAGGGTCACCTGCCCCAGAATGCTTTCCAGGCGGGTGGGCGCCGTTTCGCCCAGGCGCTCGGTGCGCACCTCCACGGGGCGGCTTTCCAGGTTGCGGGCCAGCACGTACACGCGCGCGGGCTTGCCCAGACCGTTCAGGTGGTAGGCCAGCAGCCGCGCGCGGCCCACCACGCTGTCCTGGTACAGCACGCCGCTCTGGTCGGGGACCTCGGGGCTGTCGCTGAACAGCAGCGGGTAGCTGGGCCCTTCCACGGGCGTGGCCAGCGCCGAGGGGTAGGTCAAAATCTGCGGGTCGGGGAAAGCGTCGCCGGGCTGCGCGTACTTCAGGGCGTAGGTCAGCGGCGTGTCAATGGGCGTGCCTTCCACGCGGATGGTGCGGGTAAAGGGCGCGCTTTGCAGGCCCCGGCTGTTCATAACCGTCAGGCCCACGGTGTAGGTGCCGGGCTGAAAGAACACCTCCTGACGGCCGTTCCACTTGCGGGCCGTGATGTCGGCGCCGTCGGGGTCGAAGGGATATTCGGTGTACACCACCCGCTCGCCCGGGGCGTAGACCGTCTTGTCGGTAGAAAAGCGGGCCTGGGGAATCAGCGGGTTGCCGCCGTCGCGCAGCGCGGTCAGGGTGAAGGTGCGGCCGTCGTCGGTGGTCAGGTTGGCGTTCAGGGCGTCGGCCAGGGTGCGGGCGCTCACATAGGTCACGCCGCCCACCAGGGCCACGGTGCCGGCGGGCTGCGGCACCCCAGCCAGGGCCGCCGTGTTCGCGCGGGTGTCAATGCTCAGGCGGGCCAGCTGGACCACGGTGCCGCTGCCGGGCAGGCTCTGGCCCAGCAGGGCCGCCGTTTCGCGCAGTGGCAGCATGGTGCGCCCGCCCAGCAGCCGGGGCGGGGCCAACCACTGGGTGGGGGCGCCGTTCACGTAGGCTGCCCGGTCATCTGGGGTAAAGGTCAATTGCACCGAGCCCAGCAGGGGCTGCGCGGCGTGGGCGCCGGGCGCCGCCAGGGTGAAGGTCAGGGTCGGGGCCGCCGGGGCCAGCAGGCCCAGCAGGGCCAGGGCGCGCGTTCGGAAGCGCTGAGCCGCCAGGGGCGACAGGGAAAGGGGCAGACGGGCAAACCGCATCGGCCGAGTATGGCCTGTCAAGCTGACGCGCGTCTTCCGCTTCGTCCCCTGTCCAGCTACTGTGACCGAACCCTTAAGGGAACAGGCGAGTGGGAAGGTGTCTCGCAGTTGGGGGGACAGGGGGCGGCCTACACTTGGGGCATGGTTCCAGACAAGCAGGGCGCGGGCAGGGGGGGCGTTTGAAGCGGCCCATGTGGCTGTGGGGCGTGGCGGCCGCCGTCACGGTGCTGCTGGTGCTGGCCCTGTGGCCGCGTGGCCGTCAGGACGACCTGAACCTCACCGATTTTGCCCAGGCCCTGAACCGGGGCGAGGTGCAGAGTGCCGTGATTGCCTACCAGAACGGCACGGCGGTGGTGAGTGGGCAGCTGGGTGACCAGCCCTACCGGACCCGCACCCTGGCCGCCGACCCCCTGCTGAACCTGGACGCCCTGCAGGCCAAGGGCGTCAGTGTCTCCTACGCCGCGCCGCCGCGCCTGAGCCTGCTGGGCACCCTGAGCCTGCTGCTGACCCTGGCCCTGATCGTGGGGCTGGTGATCCTGCTGCTGCGCGGGCGTCAGGGCGGCGGCAATGACGCTGCCGGAAACTTCGGGCGGTCGAAGGCGTCGGTAATTGGGGAGGGGCAGATCAAGCTGACCTTCGCCGACGTCGCCGGCTGCGACGAGGCCAAGACTGACCTGCAGGAAGTGGTGGACTTCCTGCGCCAGCCCGAGCGCTACCACCAGCTCGGCGCCCGCATTCCCCACGGCGTCCTCCTCGTCGGTCCCCCCGGCTCCGGCAAAACCCTGCTCGCCAAAGCCGTCGCTGGCGAAGCCCGCGTGCCCTACTTCTCGATCTCGGGCTCGGACTTCGTCGAGATGTTCGTCGGCGTCGGCGCTGCCCGCGTCCGCGATCTGTTCGAGCAGGCGCGCAAGTCGGCCCCCTGCATCGTCTTCATTGACGAGATCGACGCCGTGGGCCGCAAGCGCGGTCTGGGCTTCCAGGGCGGCAACGACGAACGCGAACAGACCCTCAATCAATTACTCGTCGAAATGGATGGGTTTAGCAGTGGACAGGAGGTGATCATCCTGGCCGCCACCAACCGCCCGGATGTGCTCGACGCCGCCCTGCTGCGTCCAGGGCGCTTTGACCGACAGGTGGTGGTGGACGCGCCGGATGTGCGGGGCCGGGAGATGATCCTGCGCATTCATGCCCGCAAGAAACCATTGGATGCGGGGGTGGACCTGGGCGTAGTGGCCCGGCGCACAGCGGGGATGGTGGGGGCGGATCTGGAGAACCTGCTCAATGAGGCGGCGCTGTTGGCGGCGCGCTCGGGGCGGGGGCGAATCACGATGCGGGATGTGGATGAGGCGCGTGACCGCGTGCTGATGGGCCCCGAGCGGCGCTCGCTGGTGGTGCGCGAAGCCGACCGCAAGGTCACCGCCTACCACGAGGTCGGTCACGCCTTGGCCGCCCAACTGCTGCCTCATGCGGACAAGGCCCACAAACTCACCATCGTGCCACGTGGGCGCAGCCTGGGCAGCGCGCTGTACACCCCCGAGGACCGCATGCACCACACCCGCGCCGCGCTGCTGGACCGTCTGTGTGTGGCGCTGGCCGGGCACGCCGCCGAGGAAGTCGCCACCGGGCAGGTGACCACCGGGGCGGCCAACGACTTTCAGCAGGCCACCGGCTTAGCACGCCGCATGGTCACCGAGTGGGGCATGAGCGACGTGGGGCAACTGGCGCTGGCGCAGGAGGGCAGCGCGTACCTGGGCGGGGGCCCGGTGCAGGGCCAGTACAGCGACCACACCGCCGAGCGCATTGACGCCGAGGTGGCCAGGTTGCTGAACGGCCAGTACGAGCGCGCCGTTGCCCTGCTGCAGGAGCACGTGCATATCCTGCACCGCCTGACCGATGAACTGGTGGCCCGCGAAAGCCTCAGCGGCGAGGAACTGCAGACGGTCCTGGCCGGGGGCACCCTCCCCCCACAGGAGGCCGAGCCCCGCCCCGCCGAGGACAACCCGGCCCCTACCCCCCGCCTGAGCCCGGACCCGGCGTAAGGGGTTGGGGTAGGGCCCCTGTAACGCGAAGATCAAACCACCACCCAGACGAACGCCGGCCAGAGCTTCAAAGGCTCTGGCCGGCGGTGTTGTGTCCAGCGCCATTCCCCCGGTGCTACACCTGCCACCTTTACCGAGCGGCCGGCTCCGGCACGGCGCAGGCCCCATCCTCGCAGGCGCCGGCGTCATCGGCGCTGCCCAGGGTCACCAGCGCCGGGGGCTGCACCTCGGCCCAAGCCTGCTGCAAGGCGCCCAGCAGCATCTGCGGGTCCTGGGCGCCGCTCACGCCGTACTTGCCGCCCAGCACGAAAAAGGGCACCCCAGAAATGCCCAGGGCCTGGGCCTGCAGTTCGTCCTGGCGTACGGCATCGGCGTGGCGGCCCTCTTCCAGCGCGGTGCGGGCGGCGGCCGGGTCCACGCCCACCTCTGCCGCCAGCCCCACCAACGTCTCCAGATCCCCCATGCGGGCCCCCTCGCTGAAATAGGCGCGCAGCAGCCGCTCCTTCATGACGCTCTGCAGGCCGTGGGCGGCGGCGTGATGAATCAGCTGGTGGGCCAGAAAGGTGCTGCCCAGCCGCGCCTGCTCAAAGCGGTAGGTCAGGCCCTCGGCGGCGGCCACATCGGTCACCTGGTCCATCATGGCCTGCACCTGCCCGGGGCTGCGGCCATACTTCCTGGCCAGCACCTCGCCCATGGTGTGGTCGAGCACGGGCGGCGCGGTGGGGTCCAGCTCGAAGCTGTGCCAGACCACCTCGACGCGGTCACGGTGCTCAAACTGCGCCAGGGCGCTTTCAAGCCGCCGCTTGCCGATGTAACACCAGGGGCAGGCGATGTCCGACCAGATGTCCACACGCAGCTGCCCGGGCGCCGAAGGAGAGAAGAGAGCCGTCATGGCTCCAGTCTATCAAAAAGTTGTGAAGGGCTTGAGAAAATAAAGTGAGGACGGAGAAGGGTGGTCCTCCCAGCTGGCCGGTGAAGAGCTGTAGAGAAGTCGTTGGCTGCGGGCACCTCCTTTTCTTCCCTCTGTCGTGCCCCAAGAGCCGTGCACAAGTGAAACTTCCGGCTTTCGCTGCAAGTGTGAACAGCGGATGGGAAGAGGCTCAGCTGCCGTCAGGTTGCGCGTGCTACCACTGCAGCCATGAGTATGTCTGTTCGGCCACTGTTCGCGTTGGGACCGGTCCTGCTGGGGCTGGCCCTGGCCGCGCCGCCCACCACGCAGGGAGCCAGTGCCCCGGTGCTGGAGCGCACGGCCACCCGCCTCACCCAGACGCTGGGCGGCGTGCTGCGCAACTGCCCGGCCAGCTTTCAGGCCATTGGTACATCGGGGAAGCAGTGCGTGGGCGTCACCCGAACAGTCGAGCAGACGCGGGTGGCCCTCACGGCGGCGCTGGGCGAGGAACTGTACGGCGTGTGGCGCAGCAAGGATGACCAGCGCAGCGTGTACAACTGGCTGCGCACCCCGGCGGGCACCGTGTACCTGCGGCTGCAACCCGACCCCGAAGGCCGCGCCCAGACGCTGCTGTACCTGGACGTGCCCCCGGGCAGCAGCGCGGCGGCTTCAGCCCCCAGCGGGACAGTGGGGACTGGAGCGACTGGAACGGCGGCGGCCTCGACAGCAGCCAGCCGCCCGGCCAGTTCGGCGGCGGCCACGGCCCCGGGGGGGCAAAGCGCCGCGCCGGCCCCTGCTGCCCGCTCGGTGGCACCCCTGGCCTTCCGCCGCACCCTGCAGGTCCAGAGCCCACGTCTGAACGGTGCGGATGTGCTGGCGGTGCAAAACCGCCTGATCGCCCTGATGCGCCCAGCGCGCAGTGGCAAGGGTGACGGCTGGTATGGCCCAGTCACGGCCAACACCGTCAAGGCTTTTCAGACCTCAGCCGGGCTGCCGGCCAGCGGCCGCGTGGACCGCGCCACCTGGGACGCCCTGTTCAGCGCCTCGGCCAAACCCTTTACGCCGCCGCCCTCGCCTTGACCAGCAGGCCCCGTGCATGAGACGCGGGGTCAGTGCGCCGCCATACCTATTCATACTCTGCTGAAAAAAGGCCGCCTAAACAGTATTTTTCCTCTGAGTGCCGCCATGAGACCGCGCCAGGAGTTCTCACTGCCCGGCCGTAGAGTATGGAGCACCATGAAGCGAACGGCCATCCTGTTCTCATCTGGCCTGCTGTTTGCGCTGTGCGGCGCCGGACTGGCCCAGACCGCCGTGCCGGCTGCGCCCCTGAACCTGACCGGGGTGCAGAACGTGACCTTTGGGCCGCCCCGGTTTAACACCCAGGGCAGCACCACCCGCGTAGTCTTCGACCTGCCAGCCGGGGTGCGCTACACCCTGACCCCCACCTTCAGTGGCCTACGGCTGGACGTGCAGGGCGCCCGCGTGCAGCCCAGCGTGCTGACGAACCCCGGCAGCAGCGTCAATGAGGTGCGCGCCGGGGCTGGGCAGATTACGCTGTTTACCCCGTTCCCCCTGTCGTTTACGGCCGGCTGGCAGGCCACCGAGGCCACCCTCGCCACCGGCACCCGCGTGCTTATTCTGGACCTGGGGCCGGCCGTGGCCGGCGGGGCAGCGCCCGGCGTGCAGGGGCAGGTGCTCAGCAGCGCCCCGGATACCCCGGGTGCCCAGGCCCTCCTGACTGGCCCCACCGCCTTGCCCCCTGGCGACACGGTGGCCCCGGCCAAGGTGCTGCCCCCCGCCCCGGCGCTGCCCGGCCCGGCGCTCAGCGGGCCCATGCCGCTGCAGGGGCGCGTGCCGGGTGCGGCCACGGCGGCGGTGCTGGCCGCCCCACGCATCGGCAAGAACCCGGGACAGACGCGCGTGGTGCTGGACCTGCCGCCCGGCAGCAGCTACCGCTTGGTGCCTGGCAGCGCGGGCCTGAACGTGGAACTCACCGGGGTGACCCTGGCCTCCCAGGCCGCGCGCAGCGTAAGCCCGGAGGTGCGGGAATGGCGCTTCACCCCAGGAATGGCAGGCGGCGTGGTGTCGCTGCTGACCCCGTCACCGGTCACGGCGCGCAGTGGTTGGCGCGCGCAGTTGCTGCCCCCCGCCTCGGGCTCTGCGTGGCGGCTGGTGATTGACCTGTCGCCGGCCCTGGCCGACCTGAGCCCACTGGCCCCCGCCGAGCGCACGGTGGCGGCCGTGCCCCCGGTGCTGGCCACACGCGGCACCGCCATCCTGGCCCTCAGCGCCAACTTTGTGCGGCCCCGGGTGGTGCTGGACGCCGGGCACGGCGGGCGTGACCCCGGGGCCGTGGGCACCGTGGTGGAAAAGGAAGTCACCCTGGCGGTGGCGCTGCGGGTGCGGGACCTGCTGAATGCGGCGGGCGTGGACGTGGTCCTGACGCGTGACCGCGACCGCGAACTGCACCCGGTCAAGAACACGGACCTGGCCTTGCGCGCGGCCCAGGGCACGCCCGGCACGCAGCTGTTCGTGTCCATTCACGTGAACGCCATGGACGCGAATGTGGCCCTGCGAGGCTACGGCATCGAAACGTGGTGGAACCCCAACCACCCCCAGAGCAGCGCGCTGGCGGGCCTGCTGCAGCGCCACATGACCGAGGTGACAGGGGCGTTCAACCGGGGCCTGAAGAATTCGCAGTCGCTGTCGGTACTGCGCAACAGCCGGGTGCCAGCGGCGCTGGTGGAAATCGGGTACACCAGTCACCCGGTGGACGGCCTGAACCTGATGGACAGCAATTACCTGGACCGCGTGGCGCTGGGCATTGCCCTGGGCATCCGCGAGGCGCTGGTCACAGGGGTCACGGCCCAGGTGGAGCCTGCGCAGCCCGCCGCCAAGCGCCCCTGAGCGCAGCGGCCCGTTCCACCCCGGCGCCCGCCGCGTCCCTTGCCTGCTCACCACACCGCTGCCTTGTCCAGCCTCGTTCGCCCCAGACCTATTGAGGCTGGCTCTGGCGTGTGCGGCGAATGCGGCGGCTGCGCCACAATGGCCCCATGAGTGATCCTGCTCCGGGCTTTCGTGACCGCGTGCTGGCCCTGGTGGCCCAGATTCCCCGGGGCCGCGTGATGACCTACGGGCAACTGGCCCTGCTGGCCGGGCAGCCCGGCGCCGCGCGGCAGGCCGGGTACGTCCTGAACAGCCTGATGGAAGGCTCGGACCTGCCGTGGCAGCGGGTGATCAACGCCCAGGGCCGCGTGAGCACGCACAAGGTGGGCTTCGGCGACCTGCAGGAGGGGTTGCTGCGCGCCGAGGGCGTGACGTTCGACGAATCGGGCCGCTGCGACCTCGCGCGGCTGCAGTGGTGGCCCGAGGGGACCCCCCTGGCACCGCCCCCCAGCCTGCTGTAAACGCGGCGCGCATGAAGAAATGCCAACCCTGCTCTGCCGGAACGTCCCCGGGCGGGCGGAGTATGCTCCCGGCATGAACGCACGGAATCGAACTGCTGGCAGCGTGCTGTCCTGGGCGCTGGGCGTGACGCTGGGGGTCATCCTGGGCATCGCCATGCTGATCGTGACCCCTCGCCTGATGGCCAAGCCCACCCTGGCCGCCACGGGCGAGGGACAGACCGAGGCCTCGGGCACGCCGTCTGGTGGGGCTTCGGGCTCGGCGGGGGCCGCCAGTGGCCGGGAAGCCGCTGGCAGCAACGAAACTGGCGACGCCCAGGGCGACCAGGGTGAGGCCCAGGACAGCCGCAACCAGGGCGAAGACCCCGCCACCGCCGAGGGCGAGGAACCCACCGACCAGCAGGAAGACGCTGGGGCCGGCAGCGGCGCGGCCGGCCCCGGGCAGGAGCAGGCGGGCACCGCCCAGACCGGCGGCGAAGCGGGCGACACCCAGGCGGCTGGCGCGGCCCAGGCCGAAGGCGAGGGCGGCAACGTCGAAGCCGGCCGGACGATCTACTCGGCCAACTGTGCGGCTTGCCACGGCGCGCAGGGCGAAGGGGCCCTGGGTCCGTCGCTGGTCAACGAGGAAGGCGTGCAGAGCTGGTCGGTGGCCCAGTTCACCGCCACCCTGCGTGAGGGCCGCACCCCCACCCGTCAGCTCAGCCAGGCCATGCCCCGCTTCTCTGAAGAGCAGATCAGCGATCCCCAGGTGGCCGATCTGCTGGCCTACATCAAGACCCTGAACTGAACACAGCGTTCCCCAGCACCCGTGGCCAAGGCTGCGGGTGCTTGCTTTTGGAAGAGGGGAGATGGATGGGCAAGGGCGTGGTCCTGAAGCCATGCCCCCCGACGTATCTGTGTGCGTTCAGTTGGAGCGTCGTGCGGTCACACCGGCAAGGAAGAAGCAAAGCGTTGGCTTGCCGGTGTGTTCATCTGGCGAACTGCTGTCCCCAGGAGCCCTTGGTAAAGCAGAGAGGCGGCGTGTGCAGAGTAGAGCCGCTCACCCCTCA
Organism: Deinococcus aquaedulcis; assembly: GCF_019693445.1. Classification (NCBI taxonomy): domain Bacteria; kingdom Thermotogati; phylum Deinococcota; class Deinococci; order Deinococcales; family Deinococcaceae; genus Deinococcus; species Deinococcus aquaedulcis. The sequence continues at coordinate 148,676 of NZ_JAHRBL010000008.1, forward strand.
TCAAGCCCACGCCAGCCTTCTCCCAGTGTCCTACCTCTTCAAGCGGGATTTGCCGCGTGCTCCACCAGCGTGCCGGCCTCATCTATCGGAAAGTCCATCACCTCGCCGCTCAGGCTGTTGCGGGCCATGACCCCGTGCAGGTAGGCGTGCAGACCCGCTGTGGGCTGCCGGGTGTCGTGAAAGCACAGCACAGTGGGGCCCGCGCCGCTCAGGGCCGCGCCCAGGGCGCCGTGCCGCCACGCCTCGTCCAGAATGTCGCTCAGGCCCGGCACCAGCGGCGCGCGCCACGTCTGGTGTATGTAGTCCTGCATGGCGTGGCGCAGCAGGTCCAGGCGGCCCTGGGCCAGCGCCCCCACCAGCAGCGCCGCGTGCGACAGGGCGTGAACCGCGTCGGCGCGGCTGTATTCCTTGGGCAGCACTGCACGGGCCTTGCTGGTGCTCAGCTCAAAGTCGGGCACCAGCACCGTCACCCCCAGGTGGGCCGGGGGGCTCAGGCGGACGTAATGGGTGCCCAGGCGGTCCAGCGTGGCCACCACAATGCCGCCCAGCAGGGCCGGGGCCACGTTGTCGGGGTGGCCTTCTTCCCGCGCCGCCACGTCCAGTACCGTTTCCGTGTCCAGCGGGCGGCCCAGCAGTTCGTTGCCTGCCACGATGCCCGCCACCAGTGCGGCGGCGCTGCTGCCCAGGCCCCGGGCCAGCGGCACCTCGGTCTCGATTTCCACGCGGGCCGGCGGCAGGGGCCGCCCTACCCGCCGCGCTGCCAGCTGCATAGCCCGGTATACGTAGTTGCTCTCGTCCGCTGGCGTCGCGGCCAGTTCGGGGCCCAGTGGCACCACTTCGGTCACGGCCTGCGGGGTCACGCGCACCGTGGTGTACAGCGGCACACTGAGGCCCAGGCTGTCGAAGCCCGGTCCCAGGTTCGCGCTGCTGGCCGGTGCGCGCACGGTAAAGGTCATGGGGACCTCCTGCGGAGGCCCGTCAAAGGGTCGAGGGTCCAAGGGTCTAAGAACGACCGGGACTCTTCCTTAGACCCTTGGACCCTTAGACTCTTAGACCCTTCACCCCCCCTCATGCCAGGCTCGCCAGCACCGCGTTCATGGTGGCGTCCACAGCGGCGGGGGCCTGCACGGCGCGCATGGCGCTGCCCGGGTCCTTCAGGCCGTTGCCGGTCAGGACCGCCACCACCCGCTGCCCAGGGCTCAGGCGACCCTCGGCGTGCAGCTTCAGCAGGCCTGCCACTGGGGCGGCGCTGGCCGGCTCACAGAAGACCCCCTCCCGTGCCACAAGGTGGTAGGCCGTCATGATGTCGTCGTCGCTGACATGGTCAAAGAGCCCGCCAGATTCCTGCACGGCCGCGCGGGCGAGGTGGGCGCTGGCAGGCGCGCCAATGCGAATGGCGGTGGCCAGGGTCTCGGGCTGCTCGACCCGTTCCAGGCCCCGGGCCAGTGGCGCGGCGCCCGAAGCCTGAAAGCCCCACATGCGCGGCAAGGTCTCCATCTGCCCGGCGCTGCGGTACTCCCGGAAGCCCATCCAGTACGCACTGATGTTCCCGGCATTGCCCACCGGCAGCGCCAGAATGTCGGGAGCGGCACCCAGTTCATCCACGATTTCAAAGGCCGCCGTTTTCTGACCCTGCAGGCGGTGGGGATTGACCGAATTGACCAGGGCGATGGGCCGCTGCTCGCTGATTTCGCGCACCAGCTGCAGGGCTTCATCGAAGTTGCCGCGCACCGCCACGATCTGCGCGCCGTAGGCCACGGCCTGGGCCAGCTTGCCCAGGGCGATGTTGCCGTCGGGAATCAGCACAATGCACTTCAGGCCCGCGCGGCTGGCATACGCGGCGGCGGCAGCACTGGTGTTGCCGGTGCTGGCGCAGATCACGGTATCGGCCCCGGCCTCGGCGGCCTTGGCCACGGCCATCACCATGCCCCGGTCTTTAAAGCTGCCCGTGGGGTTCAGGCCCTCGTATTTCAGGTGCAACTCAATGCCCAGGTGCTCGCTCAGGCGCGGGGCGTGAATCAGGGGTGTGCTGCCTTCACTCAGGCTCAGAAGGGGCGTCTGCGGCGTTATGGGCAGGTAGGCGCGGTAGCGTTCAAGTAATCCAGGCATCAGGGTGGGGCCTCCGTTTCCGGCATGCTACCCAGCCACAGGCTCCCGCGCCCCAGCCGGGGTAAGACAAATGCCCGCGCTTGCCTAACGGCCCCTGGGTTCAGGGCAACCCATCAAGGGGTCAGGCGCACCGATCCGGGCCGCTCGACTCCCCACGTTCTGACTTATTGGTCAGGTCAGAAATGAGCGTTGCCGGGGGCAAAAGTGGCCCCACTCCTTAGCCCAGATTTGGGGGACATCCATCCCACCTTCAACCCCTCTTGAGAAAGTACGGACCTCTACAATTGCCCGTTTGGCGGGGTCGCATGCTGCCTTCACAACGAACGTCATCGTTGATTTCAAATTCGCAGAAGAACCAAGAAAAGGGAGGTCAAGATCATGGGTTGGATTATTACGATTCTCGTGGGTGCTCTGGTGGGGTGGCTGGCCAGCTTGATCATGAAGACGAACGCGCAGCAGGGCGCCATCGCCAACATTCTGATCGGGATCGTGGGCAGCCTGCTGGCCCAGGCCGTCTTCGGCAGCTGGCTCAACATTGGCTCGGCCGACGTGGCCGGCAACGGCTTCAGCTTCTGGAGCATCGTGTGGGGCGTGGTGGGCAGCGTGGTGCTGATTGCCATCCTCAAGGCCCTGCGCATCCTTCGCTAACCCTTGTCAGGCTTTTCTTCCGGGCGGCGCCGCGTGCGCCGTCCATCTTTTTTGGCCTGCGGGCCATAGGGGTGCGGGGCCCTTTGCTTGCAGCGCTGGCCATGTGCTACAGTCGGACGGCTTGTCTGACCTGGGGCCTCGGCGCGGCGCGGTGTCCAACAGCGGAGCGGCGCCCCTGACCCCCAAGGAAAAAGGTTGGACTGAAGAAGGAGAATCATCATGGCGAAAGTGTGCGAAGTGTGCGGCAAGGGGCCGATTGTGGTGAACTCGGTCATCCGCCGTGGTAAGGCCCGCGCAGCGGGTGGCGTGGGACGCAAGGTCACGGGTATTACCAAGCGGGCCCAGAAGCCCAACCTCCAGCCCCTGAAAGTGACCCGTGGCGGCGTGACCCTGCGCCTGCGCGTCTGCGGGAAGTGCCGTAAGGCCGTGGCCTGAACGCAGCCCCTCAACTCCGAAAGTGGCCCCAGTCAGTCTGACGGGGCCACTTCGCTTTGGGTGTGGGCCTTCTTCAGGCGCTGGCTTTGGCCCGGCGTTCGCTCAGCAGGCTCAGGACAATCAGAATGATGGTGCCCATCACCACGCAGATATCGGCGATGTTGAAGATGGGAAAGCCGTCGCCGTACAGCGCCCGCGTCACGCTGCTCAGCAGGGGCGAGTGCAGCATGTCAGTCACTTTTCCCTGTCGCAGACCGTCGATGGCGTTGCCAATGGCGCCCGCTGCAATCATGGCCAGCACCACACTGAGGAGGCGAGGCTGTGGACGCACGGCCAGATACACCAGCAGGCCCAAACCCACCAGCAGTCGCCCCACTGCCAGGGGCACAGCGCTGCCGCTGAACAGACTCCAGGCCGCGCCGGTGTTAAAGGTCAGCTGCCAGTCCAGCAACCCGGGAATAAACGGTTGGGCCGTCCCGTACGGCTGAAGGGTCGCCAACGCCCAGGATTTCAGGGCCTGATCCGCCGCCACCAGAAGCGCGACGATGAGCAGCGGCAGCCACAGCGGCGTGCGGCGCGAACGGTCAGTGAGTGTGGGCACGCCGCGCAGTATAAAGAGCCGCTTTCGGCCCAGTTGGGAGGATCTGGCTCAGGCGCAGCCAGGAGTGGCTGTCTGCAAACGAATGTTGCCTGTTCGTCTGGAGGTTCGCTGTTCTCCCTGGGCCAGCGCGGCACAATAAGAGGTATGGCAAACGTCGAGTCCTTTGATCTGGACCATACCCGGGTCCACGCGCCTTATATCCGGCTGGCTGGGGTCAAGACCACGCCCCGGGGCGACAGCATCAGCAAATATGATCTGCGGTTGCTGCAGCCCAACCAGGGTGTTATTGAGCCGGCTGCCCTTCACACGCTGGAGCACCTGCTCGCCGGTTACCTGCGCGACCACCTGCAGGATGTGGTGGATGTCTCGCCGATGGGCTGCCGCACTGGCCTTTATATGGCCGTGATTGGTGCGCCCAACGAGGAAGGGGTGCTGGAAGCTTTTCAGGCCGCCCTGCGAGACACGGCCGAGCATGACCGCCCCATTCCGGGTGTGAGCGAACTGGAGTGCGGCAACTACCAGGACCATGATCTGGCAACCGCCCGGCAGCTGGCCCGCACGGCGCTGGACCAGGGCCTGAAGGTTCAGGAGACGGTGCTGATCCAGCGCTAAGGGCATCCGAGGGAAAAGGCGGCGGCCGTCAGGCTGCCGCTTTGCTCGTTCCAGACGGCATTTTTTCAGGGGGCATTCAAGCCGAAAGGAGAGGCGAACAGAAGGTGTTGACAAGTTCAGGGAAGGCCTGTATCTTTTCTGAGCCTCAAGCGAGGCGGGACGCATGACAACCGATGAACGCGAGCGAGAAATTGCGAAATCACAGCGCTGAGCGCTGATGAAGAACAGAAGGTCAAGAGAACAAGGGTCCACGGTGGATGCCCTGGCACTGGAGCCGACGAAGGACGCGATTACCTGCGAAAAGCCCCGACGAGCTGGAGATAGG